>NZ_JBHYUG010000024.1:0-63244 GCF_042749375.1 Streptomyces sp. NPDC059477
CCCCGCCGACCCCCGTGGCGGCAGGGCGGCCCCCGTGTTCGCGCGCCGTCCCCCCGACGGGGCGCCTCGGCCGGGCCCGGTGACGGGTCCGGCGGGTCCCAGGATTCAGTAGAGCTTGTTGACCGCGGTCGTGGTCGTCCTCTTGAAGGCCCGCACGGGCGCGTCGGAGAAGTCGCCGAGCTGCGCCCAGTCCACGACCGTCACGGTCCGGCCGTCACGGCCCACCGACAGGAGCCGGATATCGGTCGCGCCCCAGGAGGCCGCGGTGTGCAGTCCGTGCACCCGGGCGCCCTCCTCCACCGGCAGCGAGCCGTAGCTCCGGTAGGTGGCCTCGATCTCCGGGTCCGCCTGCTCGATGCGCTGGGCGCAGGCACGGATCTCCCGGTTCATCCGGTCCGCGAGCGCCTTCGCCTTGGTGGCGGTGCCGGTGACGATGGTGAGCTGGCGGGCGCTGGTGTCCAGGTCGGTCCGGAAGGGGCGGTAGCGGGAGTCGTAGCCCGGGAACACATCGTCCAGGCAGAGCCGCAGCTCGTCCGGGACACCGTCGGTGACCTTGCCCGCGGTCCACGCGGAGAAGGGGTGCGGCGGCAACTGGGCCGCCGACAGGAACGCGGGCCCGCGACCGGGCGCGGCGTCGGCCGGGACGGCGGCGAGCACGGCGGCGGTGGTGAAAGCGGCGACGGACAGCGCGGTGAGCGCGGTGAAGCGGCGGGCCTGGATCGGGCGGGCCTGGATCGGGTCGGACATGGAACTCCCCGTGGTGAAGTCGCGCGTCGGCACGAGAGATGACACCTGGCCGGGTCCCGTTCGCGGGTCCCCCCGGCCGGCACCAAGAGCATCGGCAATCCCAGCGGGCGGGCGCAACGGTTCGCCGGCCTGGAACCATCCCAGCCCATCTGACGTGCAGGTACATGAGGTGCCTGGGATGCCGTCCCGGGCCACCTGGCCCCTGTCCACCAGCTCACAGGAACCCGGGAGAACGGTGTCGGCACAGCACGACGACGTCGAGCGGTTCGCGGCGCTGCTGCGGCAGCTGAAGGAGCGGACGGACCGCAGCTACGGTTCGCTCGCCCGGCGCCTGCACATGAACACCTCCACCCTGCACCGCTACTGCGCCGGTGACGCGGTGCCGGTGGACTTCGCCCCGGTGGAGCGGTTCGCCGCGCTGTGCGGGGCGTCGGCACCCGAGCGGCACGAGTTGCACCGGGTGTGGCTGCTGGCGGTGGCGGCACGGCAGCGGGCACGGACCCCTGCGGCGGGGGAAGCCCCGCGGAAGCCCGCCGAGGACGCGGGGCGGGAGGCGGAGGCGGAGAGAGCAGGGCAGGAGGAGCGAGGGGAGCAAGGGGCCGACACGGGTCAGCGGGAGCAAGGGGCCCACGCGGGTCAGGAGGCGCAAGCCGCCGACACGGGTCAGGAGGAGGAAGGGAAGCGGGCGCCGGACATCACCGGCCACCCCACCACCACCCCCTGGTACCGCCGCCGTACGGTCGTCGCCGCCGCCGTCTCCGCCGCGCTGCTGGCGACGCTCGGGACGCTCTCCGCGCTGCCCGCCGGTGAGCGGGCGAAGGTGGTCGACGCGGCGCCCGGGGCCGGGACGGTGACCCGAACGCCGGAGCCGACGACCGGGGTGCCCTCGCCCACGGGCACGACCGGCAGCCCCTCCCCCGTACG
Source organism: Streptomyces sp. NPDC059477 (assembly GCF_042749375.1). Lineage (NCBI taxonomy): Bacteria > Bacillati > Actinomycetota > Actinomycetes > Kitasatosporales > Streptomycetaceae > Streptomyces > Streptomyces sp. NPDC059477. Next base: position 1,672 of record NZ_JBHYUG010000024.1, read on the forward strand.
CTCCTCCGCCGCCCCTTCCACGACCCCGCCGCGCGAGCCGCTGGCCGCGGGCGGCACGCCGGGAGAGCCGCTCCCTAGGACAAAGTCACCGACCCCGCGGGCCACCGCGCCCACGGGCGTCCCGCTCACCTGGAGCGCCGATTCGCATGCCTGGGCGCTGGGCTGCGGGCACGACTATGTGATCGACCGGCCGCCCGCGCAGGTGCCGCCGCCCCCGGTCGCGCAGGACGCCCGGCCCTGGGCGACGGCGCAGGGCGCGGTGCACGGGAGGAACACGAACGTACGGATCACCGTGCAGGGACGGTCGGAAACGGCCGTGGTGCTGGAGGCGCTGCGGGTACGGGTGGTGGGCCGGGCGGCGCCGGTCCAGGGGAGTTCGTACGCGATGGACCAGGGGTGCGGTGGGTCGGTCACCCCGCGCTACTTCGATGTGGACCTGGACATGGACCGGCCGATCGCCCGCTCGGTGCCCGGCGCCGACCCGGACCGGGAACTGCCCGCGGTGAAGATGCCGTACCAGGTCTCCAGCACCGATCCGGAGGTACTGGAGGTCACGGCCCGTACGGCGGGCTGCGCCTGCGACTGGTATCTGGAGCTGGACTGGTCCTCGCAGGGCCGTACCGGCACGGTCCGGATCGACGACGGCGGCCGGCCGTTCCGGACCAGCGCGGTGGAGGGGCTCGACCGGTACGCGTACGACTACGAGAACCGCCGCTGGGCCCCCTACACCTCGTGAGGGCCGGTCAGGGGCGTGGGACGTTGCGCAGGTTGGAGCGGGCCATCTGGACCATCCGGCCGACCCCGCCGTCCAGCACGATCTTCGACGCGGAGAGGGCGAATCCGGTGACCATCTCGGCGCTGATCTTCGGCGGGATGGACAGGGCGTTGGGGTCGGTGACGACATCGACCAGCGCGGGCCCCTTGTGTTTGAAGGCGGCCTTGAGCGCGCCCGCGAGATCCTTGGGCTTCTCCACGCGCACGCCGTAGGCGCCGCAGGCGCGGGCGACGGCGGCGAAGTCGGGGTTCTTGTTGCCGGTGCCGTACGACGGGAGACCGGCCACCAGCATCTCCAGCTCGACCATGCCGAGGGAGGAGTTGTTGAAGAGGACGACCTTCACCGGGAGGTCGTGCTGGACCAGGGTGAGGAAGTCGCCCATCAGCATCGTGAAGCCGCCGTCGCCGGACATCGACACGACCTGCCGGTCGCGGTCGGTGAACTGGGCGCCGATCGCCATGGGCAGCGCGTTCGCCATCGAGCCGTGGGAGAAGGAGCCGATGATCCGGCGGCGGCCGTTGGGCGAGATGTAGCGGGCGGCCCAGACATTGCACATCCCGGTGTCGACGGTGAACACCGCGTCGTCGGCGGCGAGGTCGTCCAGGACGGAGGCCACGTACTCGGGGTGGATCGGGATGTGCTTCTCGACCTTGCGGGTGTACGCCTTGATCACGCCCTCCAGGGCGTCCGCGTGCTTCTTGAGCATCTTGTCGAGGAAGCGGCGGTTCTTCTTCGGCTTCACGCGCGGGGTCAGACAGCGCAGGGTCTCCTTCACATCGCCCCACACGGCGAGGTCCAGCTTGGAACGGCGGCCGAGCCGCTCGGGGCGGACATCGACCTGGGCGATCGTCACATCGTCCGGAAGGAAGGCGTTGTACGGGAAGTCCGTGCCGAGCAGGATCAGCAGATCGCACTCGTGGGTGGCCTCGTAGGCGGCGCCGTAGCCGAGCAGCCCGCTCATGCCGACGTCGAACTTGTTGTCGTACTGGATCCACTCCTTGCCGCGCAGGGCGTGGCCGACCGGGGACTTGACCTTCTCCGCGAACTCCATCACCTCGGCGTGGGCGCCGGCCGTGCCGCTGCCGCAGAAGAGGGTGACCCGCTCGGCGCGGTCGATGAGGTCCACGAGCTTGTCGATCTCGGTGTCGCCGGGGCGGATCGTGGGCCGGGAGGTGACCAGGGCCGTCTCGACGGGCTTGTCGGGGGCGGGGTGGTCGGCGATGTCACCGGGCAGGGTGATCACGCTGACGCCGCTCTGCCCCACCGCGTGCTGGATGGCGGTCTGGAGCACCCTGGGCATCTGCTTCGGGTGGGAGATCATCTCGCTGTAGTGGCTGCACTCCTGGAACAACCGGTCCGGGTGGGTCTCCTGGAAGTAGCCGAGCCCGATCTCGGCGGACGGGATGTGCGAGGCGAGGGCGAGGACGGGCGCCATCGAGCGGTGGGCGTCGTACAGGCCGTTGATGAGATGCAGATTGCCGGGACCGCAGGAGCCCGCGCAGGCGGTGAGCTTCCCGGTGATCTGCGCCTCGGCCCCGGCGGCGAAGGCGGCGGTCTCCTCGTGGCGTACGTGCACCCAGTCGATGGCGGAGTTGCGGCGGACGGCGTCGACGACGGGGTTGAGGCTGTCGCCGACGACACCGTAGAGCCGCTTGACTCCGGCACGGGCGAGGATGTCGACAAATTGCTCGGCGACGTTCTGCTTGGCCATGAGGTGGTGCCCCTTCGTTCTCCCCGGTGTCCCGGTCTCGTGGATCAGATCCCTCGGTCTCGTGGATCAGATCCCCCGGTCTCCGTGGATGAGATCCCTCGGATCTCCCTGGATCAGATCCCTCGGGTCCATGAATTCACATCGAACGCGGTTACGCCTCCCACACGGCGGCGGCGGTACGGTCGTCGGTGTAGCCCTTGACCCGGACCTGGGTGTCGGCGAGGAACGCGGCGAGGCCGGGCGGGGCGGCACCGGACCAGCGGCCGGTCAGATGGGCGCTCAGCTCCGGCTCCCCGCGCAGCGGTTCGGCGAGGCCGTGCGTGCACATCAGGAGGGTGTCACCCGGGCGGGCCACCGACGCCCGGAAGCGGAAGGGTTCGCGGGGCGGTCCGGGGGCGGGTTCGTAGGGGCTCGGCGGGGCCGAAATACCGGGAATGCCCAGGTCCATGGTGAGCCGGTCGCCCTCGGGGGTCTCGGCGGGCAGCGACCCGAAGCTCATCAGCGGCTCCCCGGGGACATCGGCGACCTGCGGCTCGATGTCCTGCCACGCCCCGTCGCGGAGCCGGAAGAGACCGCCCGCGCCGACGCCGAAGAATATGCGGGTACGGCACGCGGGGTCGGCGGTGAGCAGCAGACAGCGCAGGGTCGCCGCGTACTCCTCCGGTCTCAGGCCCCGGTCGGCGGCCCCGGCCCGGAGTTTGCCGAGGCTGCGGTCGGTGAGGCGGTGCAGGCCGGACTTCAGATCCCCGCGCCGCCCGGCCCGGATGTCCTGTGCCAGTCGTGTGTGGCTGCGGCCGACCGCCCGCGCTATCCACTGGCACGCCTCGGCCGCCGCCCGGTGCGCCGCCGGGGTGGCCCGCGCGCCGCTGGCCATCGCCACCAGCACCAGCGCGTCCGCCCCGGCGCCGAACCGCGCGGTGAGCAGCGCGTCCCGGCGCGGCTCGCCCCGATAACGGGCCGAGTCCCCGCGCACGGACGCCGCCCGCAGGGTGCAGGCCCCGTAACGGGCCCCGTCGAGCACCGTGTCGGCCACCAGATCGGCGAGGTCGTCGGGGTCGGCGAGGGGGAGCGCGGTGGGGTCGGGGTCGTAGGTGGGGGGGCCGGTGCCTATGTAGGCGAGAGAGGCGACAGCGGGGTGAGGGGGGTGGGAGGGGTGGGGGGCAGTGGATTCCGGGGGGTGCCCGTGGGGTTCCGGGGTGGCCGGTGGCGGGGGTGGGGGTGGCGGTGGCGGTGGCGGGAAGGTGGACGGGCCGTTGGGGGTGGGGAGGGGCGGTTCCCACGGGGCGCGTTGGCGGATGAGGCCGGTGGGGTGGGGGGTAGAGGGCGCGGGCGGTAGGGGTGGGACGGGCGGGACGGATGGTGCCGGCGGTCGCTGCGGCGCGGACGGTATCGGCGGTACGGGCGGCGGTACGGGGACGGAGGACCCCTCAGGCCCCACGGCTGCCCCCTTCTCCCTCTCCTCCCCCTTCTCCCCCTGCTCCGCCTTGTCCTCCCCCCGCTCCGACCTGGGCGTCGTCACGGCTCCCGATGCCGAGGCGAAGCGGTCGTCGAGGGAGTCGGCGGCGGACGTGGGGCCGGTGTCCTCGGTGGCGTCGGCGTCGGCGTCGGCGTCGTACAGCTGTCTCCACCAGTCGTCCTCGTGACCGGTGGGACTTCCCCCCTGTTGGCTCATGCCCCTAATTGTCCACCGCGCGGGCGTCAGGAAAACGGGGCATGCGGAAAATATGACGTACTCGTGCGCGTCGAACGGTCTGCCGGACGCGTGGCCGAACGGGCGTCACCGGCCCAGGAGTCGGGCGCGCGGCGGGCCAGGTGAAAGGCCGTCGGGCGGCTCCACCCCCCACGGGAGAACCGCCCGACGACAGCCGGGGGGCGTACGGCACGCGGGCGCGCGTCGATTCGGCCGAAAAGGCCTGCTTGACGGTGGCCGGTGACGTATGTCGCCGTGGCCCCACCTTGGCAGAGTGACAGGCAGTACGGCGATGATGTGCCGAGGCGGGTTTGCGCCGTGGCCAGTTTCCGCCACGGCCGGGGAACCCGTCCGACGAGGTCGTACTTGCGGGAGGGGCGGCGCCTGATGCTGGCGGCGATAGGGCTGGACGAGACACACGAGTCGGCGTACCGGACGTTGGTGACGGTGGGTGCGGCCGATGTGCCCGATCTGGCCCGGCGCCTCGCGCTGGGCGAGCGGGACACCGAGCACGCGTTGCGCCGGCTCCAGGCGCGAGGGCTGGCCGCGCAGTCCTCGTCGCGCCCCGGCCGGTGGGTGGCGGCCCCGCCCGGTGTCGCGCTCGGCGCGCTGCTCACCCAGCGGCGGCACGAGTTGGAGCAGGCTGAGCTGGCGGCGGCGCTGCTGGCGGAGGAGTACCGGGCGGCGGCGGCCGAACCGGCGGTGCACGATCTGGTCGAGGTGGTGAGCGGGGCGGCGGCGGTCGCGCAGCGGTTCCTCCAGTTGCAGCTCGGGGCGAGTGACGAGGTGTGCGCGCTGGTGACCGGGAACCCGGTCGCGGTGACGGGTATGGAGAACGACGCGGAGGAACAGGCCACCGGGCGGGGGGTGCGTTACCGGGTGGTGGTGGAGCGCGCGGTGCTGGATCTGCCGGACGGGATCACGGAACTGACGGCGGCGCTGGGCCGGGACGAGCAGGTGCGGGTGGTGGACCGGGTGCCGACGAAGCTGGTGGTGGCCGATGGTTCGCTCGCGCTGGTGCCGCTGACCTCGCACACCACGGAGCCCGCCGCGCTGGTGGTGCACGCGAGCGGGCTGCTGGAGCTGCTGTCGGGGCTGTTCGAGTCGGTGTGGCGGGACGCGCTGCCGTTGCGGCTGGGCGCGGCGGGGGTGATCGAGCAGGGCCCGGACGAACCCGATGCGACGGATCTGGAGATCCTCTCCCTGCTGCTGGCCGGGCTGACGGACGCGAGCGTGGCCAAGCAGCTGGATCTGGGGCTGCGGACCGTGCAGCGCCGGGTGAAGCGGCTGATGGAGCTGACGGGGGTGTCGACCCGGCTCCAGCTGGGCTGGCACGCGTATGAACGGGGCTGGGTGGCGCGGGAGCGGTGACGTGCGCTTCCGTGCCGGGCCGGTTGGCTGACCTGCGCGCTCGGCGCGGCTCCGGCACTCTTGGCAGATGGGAGTCTGGGAACTCCTCCTGGTCGGCTTCGTGCTGCTGCTCGGCCTGTGCGGAGTGCTGGTGCCCGGGGTACCGGGGTCGTGGCTGGTGTGGGCCGCGATTCTGTGGTGGGCGCTGAAGAATCCGGCGCCGGTGGCCTGGGGGGTGCTGGTCGGGGCGACGGTGGTGCTGCTGCTCGCCCAGGTGGTGCGGTGGGCGCTGCCGCCGAGACGGCTGAGAGAGTCGGGGGCGACGCCCCGGATGGCGGTGTGCGCCGGGGTGGGGGCGTTTCTCGGCTTCGTGCTGATCCCGGTGGTGGGGGCGATCCCCGGTTTCCTGGGCGGGATCTATCTCTCCGAGCGCCTGCGTCTGGGCCGCCACGGCGAGGCGATGGCCGCCCTGCGCACGGCGATGCGGTCGGGGGGCTCCAGCGTGCTGGCGGAGCTGTTCGCCTGTCTGCTGATTCTCGGGGCGTGGGTGGGGGCGGTGATCTGGGGGTGATGTGTGTGCCGGGGGGGTGTGACCAGGCGGTGGATAGTTCACTGCTACCCCCACCACCACCGCCGCCACCACTGCCACCACCACCGCCACCACCATCGCTCTCGCTATCGCTGGGAAAGGGCAATGCCATGGACATGGATGCGGACTCCCGGACCAGGGCCGCGATCGAGGAGCATTGGCGGGCCTCGGAACGCGCGGACACCGAAGCCGAGCACGCGATCTACGCCACGGACGCGATTCTGGACTACCCGCAGTCGGGTGAGAGGTTCCGGGGCCGGGAGAGGATCGCGGCGCAACGCGGTGGGCATCCCGCCGACCGGCATTTCACCGTCCGGCGGATCACCGGACATGGGCGGCTGTGGGTGAGCGAGTGTGTCATCACCTACGACGGTGTGCCGTCGTACTCGGTGAGCGTCATGGAGTTCGCCGACCGGCTGGTGGTGCACGAGACGCAGTACTTCGCCGACCCCTTCAGCGCGCCGGCCCGGCGGGCCGCGCTCGCGGAGCCGATGCCGGGCCGGACCATCGCCGGAGCCTGACGGCGAGGACTGTGGAGGGAGTGCGGCCGGAGTACGGACGGACGGATCGGGGCCTCAGTGGACCGACCCCTCCAGCTCCAGCAGCCGCAGCTTGCGGTCCAGGCCGCCCGCGTATCCCGTGAGGGAGCCGTCGGCGCCGATCACGCGGTGGCAGGGGCGGACGACGAGCAGCGGGTTGGCGCCCACGGCGCCGCCGACGGCCCGGACGGCGGCCCGGGAGGCGCCGACGCGGGCCGCGATCTCGCCGTACGTCGTCGTCGCCCCGTACGGCACGGTGTCCAGGGCGTGCCACACCTGCTCGCGGAAGGGGGTGCCGGGCGCGCGCAGCGGGAGCCGGAATTCCTTCAGCTCCCCGGCGAAGTAGGCGGCGAGCTGCTCCTCGGCCGGGCGGAACAGCGCGGGGTCGTGGGTCCAGCCCTCCCCCGGCGTGCGTCCGCCCTTCTGGCCGGGCACGGACAGCGAGGTGAGGGTCCCGTCCGGGTCTGCGGTCAGCAGCAGTCGCCCGAGGGGGCTGTCGAGGTGGGTGTAGTGGACAGGGGGGACGGGGGTGACGGGGGTGTTCATGGTCATCACTCCAACTCTCCTGCGGTGCGCAGGTGTCGTACGGCGTACGAGCGCCAGGGGCGCCAGCTGTCGGGGGTGTCGGCGCCGGGTGGCGCCACGTCGGGGTCGCCGAGGGCGCGGGTACGGATCGCGGCGATGACGGCCGCGTCCAGGCCGGGCAGTGCGCGCAGCGCCGCTTCGGCGCCGTCCCGGTCGGCGCCGGGATCGAGGCGTACGGTGCCGTCGGCGAGGGCGGTGGTGAGCGCGCCCAGGGGGGAGCCTGGCTCGGCGGCGGCGAGGACGCCGGGCTCGGGGAAGAGGTGGGTGAGGCTGCCGCAGGGCGCGTCGAGCGTCTTGCCGTACCGCTGGACCAGTTCCTGTGCGCCGGAGGGGCCCGCCAGGGCGCGTACCGCCAGTTCCTCGGGGTCGGCGGCGCCGGGTGAGCGCAGGCCCGGCCGGGCGGCGACGAGCGGGGCGAGCCGTTGGTCGGCGCCGAGCCGGGTGTCGACGGCGTACGGGTCGGCGTCGAGGTCGAACAGGCGGCGCAGCCGTTGCACGGCGGTGGTGAGATCGCGCTGGTCGGTGAGGTGCAGCAGGGCGTCCAGCCAGCCGCCGGGGTGGGTGGCTGTGCCGGAGCTGCCGGTGCGCTCACCGACGGCGGCGATGCCGGTGCCGTAGGGGAGGCGCAGGGTGCGGCGGTAGGTGCGGGCGCCGGGCGGGCCGGTGACCGCCTCGACGCCGGGCACGGCCTCGTGCGCCAGCAGGTCGAAGACGGAGGCGGCGTGGTACGGGCCCCGGTGGGCGAGCCGGAGCGGGATCCCGGCGGTGGGGGTGCCGATGGCCCGGTGGGTCTTGGGCGCGGCGGCGCGCAGTGCGCTCGGGGTGAGGGCGTAGATCTCGCGGATCGTGTCGTTGAACTGGCGCACGCTGGCGAATCCGGCCGCGAAGGCGATCTCGGTGATCGGCAGGGTGGTGGTCTGCAACAGCACGCGTGCGGTGTGCGCCCGCTGGGCGCGGGCGAGGGCGACCGGTCCGGCGCCCAGTTCGGCGGTGAGCTGGCGCTGGACCTGCCGGGCGCTGTACCCGAGCCGGGTCGCGAGGCCGGCGACGCCCTCGCGGTCGACGACGCCGTCCCGGATCAGCCGCATGGCCCGGCCGACCACGTCGGCGCGGACGTCCCAGTCGGCGGACCCGGGCACCGCGTCCGGCCGGCACCGCCGGCAGGCCCGGAACCCGGAGCCCTGCGCGGCGGCGGCCGTCCGGAAGAACCGCACGTTCCGCCGCTTCGGCGTGACGGCCGGGCAACTGGGCCGGCAGTAGATCCCGGTCGTCGCGACCCCGAAGAAGAACGCCCCGTCGAACCGGGCGTCCCGACTGCGAACGGCTTCGTACCTGGTCTCTTCGTCCATCACGAGACCCAGTGTGCGCCGGGAAGGTCGGATACGGCTGGCGGAAATCGGACGCGGGGGTCGGAGGGTCGGGGGACACCTGGACCCGGGGGGCCGCACCCCGACCCGAGGCCGCACCCCGACCCGAGGCCGCACCCCGACCCGAGGCCGCACCCCGACCCGAGGCGGAGCGCGCAGCGGCGCGGCTCCGCCCCCTCCCCTGTCGGACGTCGGCTAGCGCTGTCGGCCCCGCTTGGCCTCCTGTGCCGCGCGGCCGATCGCGCCCTTTCGTTTCCAGTCCTTGCGGATCTCCGCGCGGACTCGGGCATCCGTCTTGGCGACGATCCGCTGGTTCTCGCGCAGGAGCTTGCGGTAGCTCTCCAGGCGGCGGGCGGGGAGGGCGCCGGAGTCGATGGCCTCCTGGACGGCGCAGCCGGGTTCCGACTCGTGGGCGCAGTCGTGGAAGCGGCAGCGCGCGGCCAGTTCCTCGATCTCGGAGAACACCTGTCCGACGCCGGTCTCGGCGTCCCAGAGGCCGACGCCGCGCAGGCCGGGGGTGTCGATCAGCACCCCGCCACCGGGCAGCGGCAGCAGGTTGCGGGTCGTGGTGGTGTGGCGTCCCTTGCCGTCGGCGTCGCGGGTGCCCTGGACGTCCATCACCTCCTCCCCGACGAGCGCGTTGGCCAGGGTCGATTTCCCGGCCCCGGACTGGCCGATCAGCACGGACGTGCCGTCGCCGACGACCGCCGCGAGGACGTCGACGCCGTCCCCGCCCACCGCGCTGACCGGCAGCACCGGCACCCCGGGCGCGGTGGTCTCGACGTCCTGCACCAGGTACCCGAGCGTCGCCGCGTCCGGCACCAGATCGGCCTTGGTCAGCACCACGACCGGCTGTGCGCCCGACTCCCAGGCGAGGGCGAGGAAGCGTTCGACACGGCCGAGGTCCAGTTCGACGGCGAGCGAGACGGCGATGATCGCGTGATCGACGTTGGCCGCGAGGATCTGCCCCTCGGACCGCTTGGACGAGGTGGAGCGGACGAACGCCGTACGGCGTGGCAGGTACGCCCGGACATAGCGCGGATTGCCGCCGGGCTCCACGGCGACCCAGTCGCCCGTGCACACGACCCGCATCGGATCGTGCGGCGTGACGAACGCGGTGTCGGCGCGCAGCGGCCCGGCGGCGGTCAGCACATCGCACTGGCCGCGGTCGACCCGGACCACGCGTCCGGGCAGCAGCCCCTCGGCCGCGTAGGGGGCGAACTCGGCCGCCCAGGCGTCGTCCCAGCCATAGGGAAGGAGGGTGGGGAGGGTGGGGAGGGTGGAGAAAACAGCGGAAACCGCAGAATCCGCGGAGTTCGCCGAAGCAGAGTGGGGAGTCAACGGGGACCCTTCTACATGCGGTCCCGGCGTGCGCGTACGCGCGGTGAGGTCAGCCGGTGACCGCGGAGGTGGACGTGATGGTGTGCGGGATGCGGGCAGCGCCCAGCGCAGTGACAGCCATCTGTCGACACCTCCTGACTCTTTCGTCGGTACGTCGGTACGTCGGTACGGCTCCGGCGGTGGCCCAGTGGGCCCGCCGTCGTTCCCCCAAGACTTTAGCCCGGTCCTCCCGGGGCCCGTCAACGCGTTTTCCACCTGCGGTTTCCCCGTCCACCGCGGGTCAGCGCGTCACGCACTCCCGCCCGTTGAGGGTGAAGTCGTGGGCCGGTGCGTTGCCGTCGTCCAGGAGAGCGACGAAGCCGAAGGCGAGCGAGCCACCCGCCGGGACGGCCCGGTTGTAGTGGGCGGCGCGTGCCGTCACCCGGGGGCCGTCCTGCACCGGGCGAGCGTCCCACATCGTGGAGATCCGCTGGCCGTCGCGGAAGCTCCAGCCGACGGTCCAGTCGTCGAGGGCGTGTTCGGTGCTGATCTCGACGGTGGCCTCGAAGCCGGTGGACCACTCGCTCGTCACGTCGTACGTCACCCGGCAGCCGCTCTCGGGGCTCGCCTCCACCCCGCCGGTGCCCCCGGGCGCGGCGGTCGCCGTGGAGGTGGAGGTGCCCTGGGGTTCCGGGTCGGGGTCGTGGTGGGCGGGTGGTGCGGTGGAGGCGGCGGGGGTGGGGGTGGCAGCGGCGGTGGGGGGCGGCGACTGCGACGGGCGGGGTGTTTCCGAGGGATCCGACAGATCCGACAGATCCGTCGGTCCGGCCGGATCCGTCGGTTCGGACGGCTGCGGCGACCCGTCCGGCTCGGTCGCGTCCGGGTCGGCGATGGGCACCCGGTCGAGGGCGTCGCCCTGGGCGGCGGCGTCGCTCCTCGCGCCACCGAACGGCATCAGGGAGACGCCGAGCGCGATGACGGAGACGAGCACCGCCCCGGCGAGCAGTCCGCCGCGCAGCACCCCGATCCGGCGCGGGTCCGGCGTCCGGCGGGCACCGGCGCTCGCGGCCTGTCCGGCGGCGAGCCGGACCTCGGCGGCACGGCGGCGGCGTTCGAGGTAGGCGAGGCCGCCCCAGCCGAGCACCCCTCCGGCGAGCGCGGCGGGCAGTCCGCCGCCCTGCACCCGCAGACAGGCGGCGGCCTCCGCGCAGTGGGCGCAGCGGGCGAGATGGCGGGAGAGGTCGTCGGGGGTGTTCGCGACGGCGGTCCGGGTGACGGCGTCGAGCATCCGGGCGTAGCCGCGGCACTGCGGGTCCATCGGGCGGTCGAGATGGTTGCGTAAGGAGCGGTCGCGGAAGAGCGCGCGCACCTCGGTGCGCTCCTCGGCGATCCCGGCCGGGTCGAGTCCGAGGCGGGCGGCGACGACGGGCAGCGGCTGCGCCTCGACCTCGGTCAGCCACAGCAGGGCGGCGTCGGGCCGCTGCATGTCCTGGAGGCCGCGCAGCGCGAGCGGGCGCTGGGCCGGCGTTCCGGCGGTGTGCCGCACGGCCTGCCCGGAGGTGAGCCACAGCCGTAGCTCGGGGTCGAGCCGGTGGCCCTGGCCGCGGCGCTCCCAGTCGGCGGCCGTGTCACGAACCGCGCAGAGCAGCAGGGGGATGCGCGGCAGGGCGGCAGGGCAGCGTCCGGCATCGTGGGCGCCGCCGCCGGTTCGGGCCTCCCGGATGCCGTGCGCGAACGCCTCGGTGGCCAGTTCCACGGCGGCGTCGGAGCCGCCCGTGCACAGGTCCGCGTACGAGAGCACGGCGTCCCAGCTCTCGTCGAACTCCGCGGCCTCGGTGGCGTTCTGGGGGAGCGGCAGGTCTGGCATGGGTCTCCTGCGTCCAGAGCGAGGGCAACTCATCCTATGGATACGGGAGTTATAGGGAACCTCGCGGGCGCTGCCGACCCTTTCACGTTTCCACCACAACTGACAAGCCAGGCATCCAATTAGCCGCCTCCGGTGCCCCGCAGGTCTCCACGTGTCTCCCGTGTCTCCCGTGTCTCCCGTGTCTCCTGTACCTCCCGTGTCCCACACCCGCGAGGGAGCCACTGTCCGGGTCGCACCCGGCGCTCGGGGCGTCGCCCTCGGCCGGCGCGCGTCGCTCCCGTGGATACGCCTCCGGCCGCGGCCTACCGATGACCAGCGCCGCGGCCGGCGTCACCTACCGGCCCACGCCCCGCGTCTCACACCTCCACCGGCTCCTCGGCCGGAAGGCTGTCCATGAAGGAGCTGACGGAGAAGACCGCGCGGCCGGGGCCGGGCTTGCCGTAGCCGGGGGGCGAGGCGAGGCCGAACTCGTCCATGGTGGCGCGGTACGCCTCCAGCAGCCGGATGTGATACTCCAGCGGGGCGCCCTGCGGGTTGGCCTTGCCCAGCGGGGTGGTCGGCTCGGGGCACCAGGTGGTGAAGCGGGGCGTGATGCCCCGGGACATGAAGAAGCGCAGGCCCTCGGTGGTCGAGGCGATGGCCTCGTCGACCGTCTTGAAGCCGAACGGCTCGGCCATCTCGACACCCGCGACGAAGTTCGGGATGACATTGCGGGCCCCGAAGACCTCCGCCGACTCCAGGATCCGCTTGTGCCACACATCGCGGCCGACGTACCGCTCCTTGCCGGGGCAGAACATCTTGAACAGATACTCGTCCCACACCTCGTAGTTGGGGTGGTAGATCTGCACGCCGTAGTCCTTGAAGCGCTGGACGTCGGCGCGCGGCAGCGCCTGGGCGACCACCTTGCCGATCCAGCGGCCCGGGAAGCGCTCCTCGATGGCCTTGGCGTAGTGGCCGTAGAAGTCGGCCTCGTCACGGCCGGAGACGGTCTTGGTGATGGCGCCGCCGGTGAGGGTGTAGGCGGTGGACGCCTTCGCGGTGTCGTACCGGTCGATGATCTCCAGCGCCTCCAGCACCTCCTCCACGTCCTTGACGCCGGTGTACGGCCGCCCGGCCGCCTTGTGCTGACGCCAGTTGTGGTTGATGTCGCAGTACTGGCACTCCTCCTTGGCGCCGAAGTACTGGCAGACCCGGAACACCGTGAGGTAGATGAGGTAGCCCCACTGGATGGTGGGGGCCACCTCCATCACGGACTTTCCGTTGGAGAGGGTGTGCTTGTAGTACTCGGGCATCGGCGGCACGCCCACGTCGGCGATGCGCTTGCCGTCGAGGTAGAGGCCGAGGACGCCGGCGTCGTCGGCGGCGACGCGGTAGGGGGAGGCCGGGTTCACCCGGACCGAGACGACCGTGCGACGCAGATCGTAGGGGCCGCCGGTGAGGATGATCTCCTCGGGCGGGCGGCGCAGCGCGGCTTCGCCCAGCTCGGGCAGGGTGCCGTGGTCGAAGGAGAAGATGAAGTACGACTTCGGCTTGACCTCGCCCCCCTCGTTGTCGCTGAGCGCCGACGGATCGAAGGCGAGACCGCCACGCAGGAGATCCTCCTTGAAGACCGCCTCCCGTGGCACATGCGGGAAGCGCTCCATCAGATCCTCGACGAGCGCGGTGCGGCTGCCCATCCTTGTCTCCTCCCTGCGGCGGTGTTCGACTCTTCACGGTATGCCCCCGGCTCCGGCGGGCGTGCGGCCGGGTCCGCCGGAGCGTTGACGCTTCTGACAGTTTTCGTCAGAGTCGTCAGTATGACCAAACGGGACGACATCGCGGGGGCGGCGGTCGCGGTCTTCGCCCGCCATGGTTTCGCCCACACCTCGATGGATCTGATCGCCCGGGCCGCCGGTGTGTCCCGCCCCGCCCTCTACCAGTACTTCCGCAACAAGCACGATGTCTTCGCGGCCGTCGCCGAGTGTGCGACCGGCCGGATCGTCCGGGCGGCCGAGCGCGCCCGGGACGCCGACGGCACGCCGGCCGACCGGGTGCACGGGGTGCTGCTGGTCAAGCTGGACGCGGCCGGGACCGACGGGGCGTCCTTCCCGCCCGAGCTGGTGGCCCAGGCGGGCGCGATGGGCGTGGCCCCGGCCGACGACGAGCTGGTCCACCTCCTCGCCCAGCTCCTGGCCGGGACGCCCGAGCCGCTGGAGACCGCCGCCGTCCTGCTCGCCTCGACGGCCGGCATCGCCCGGTCGGACGGCGGCCCCGAGGTACAGCACCGCAGGCTGCGCCTGCTGGTGGACCTGGTGGTCGGCGGTCCGACGGTCCGCTGACCCCGTCCATCCGGCCGAGGCGAAGCGCGGCCCGGCAATCGCCCGACCCGGCCCGGCCCTCCCCCGGCCAGATGCGCGGCCCGGCGATCCGCCGACCCGCCCGCCCGGCCAGGGTGATGTGATGATCACGACATGTCCGCCGGGGAGGGATCACCAGATGACCGGGACGAACGGGACCACGGGAACGACGGGAACGACGGGGCCAGCGGGGGCGGCGGGGACGGCAGGGGCCGTCACCAACTGGGCCGGGAACATCACCTACACCGCCGGGCAGGTGCACCGGCCGTCCACCCTCGACGCTCTCCGGGCCCTGGTCGCCTCCGCCGGGCGGGTGCGGGTGCTGGGCAGCGGGCACTCCTTCAACACGCTCGCCGAGCCGGGCCCCGGCGGTGTCCTGCTGTCGCTCGACGCGCTGCCGCCGGTGCTCGACGTCGACACGGACGCCCGTACGGTCCGGGTCTCCGGGGGTGTGCGGTACGCCGAACTCGCCCGTGCGGTGCACGCCCGTGGCCTCGCCCTGCCCAACCTGGCCTCGCTGCCGCACATCTCGGTGGCCGGTTCGGTGGCGACCGGCACCCATGGCTCGGGGGTAGGCAATGGGCCGCTGTCGGACGCCGTACGGGAGGTGGAGCTGCTCACGGGCGACGGTACGACGGTGACGATCGGCCGGGGTGACGCCCGCTTCGGCGGCGTGGTCACCGCGCTCGGCGCGCTCGGCGTGGTCACCGCGCTCACCCTGGACCTGGAGCCCGCGTTCGAGGTCGAACAGTGGCTCCGCACCGAACTGCCGCTGACCGGAACCGACTTCGAGGCGGTGCTGACGGCCGCGTACAGCGTGAGTCTGTTCACCGACTGGAAGGCGCCGGGCTTCCGGCAGGTGTGGGTCAAGCGGCGTACCGATCAGCCGCTGCCGGAGCTGCCCTGGGGCACGCCCGCGACCGAGGCGCTGAATCCGGTGCCGGGGATGCCCGCGGGCAACTGCACCGAGCAGCTCGGGGTGGCGGGGCCCTGGCACGAGCGGCTGCCGCACTTCCGGGCCGAGTTCACGCCGAGCAGCGGTGACGAACTCCAGTCCGAGTATCTGATGCCCCGGGAGCACACCGCTGACGCGCTGGCCGCGCTCGACGCGCTGCGGGCCGAGCTCGGGCCGGTGATCCAGACCTGTGAGGTGCGCACGGTCGCCGCCGACGGGCAGTGGCTGAGCCCGAGCCACGGCCGGGACACCGTGGCGGTGCACTTCACCTGGGTGGCGGACACCGCCGCCGTCCTGCCGGTGGTGCGGCGGGTCGAGGCGGCGCTGGACGGTTTCGCGCCCCGGCCGCACTGGGGGAAGGTGTTCGAGATGCCGGGCGCGGTGGTGCGCGAGCGCTACCCGCGGTTCGACGACTTCCGGGCGCTGGTGCGGGAGCTGGACCCGGAGGGCAGGTTCACCAACGCGTTCGTACGGGGCTTTCTGCCCGCCCTGCCGTGACCGGGGCCGGTGAGGAGCGGTCCGCCGCCGCTCCCGTCCCCGTGGGTACGCCGTTGCGGTGACCGTCGCGGGCCGCACGGGCGCGCGTCCCGCCATCGGCGCGGGCTTCCTGGGATGCCCCAGGGGACAGCCCTGCGGGCACCCTCTTGGCGATGGCTTCTCCGCCGTCGCCGGGACCGTCACCCAGGCCGACCGAGGAGAGCGATGTCCTTCCGTCCGACCACCGCCCCCGCCTACGTCGAGGATGTCTCGCCCGGCAGCGGCACCCTGCCGCCCCGGGCCCGCCCCCTGTCCACCGACGCCATGACGCTGTCGCTGAACGGCACCTGGCGCTTCCGGCTCTCCCCCACCGCGGGCGCCGAGGACGACTCCTTCGCCCGGCCCGGGTACGACGCCGGGCACTGGGCCGCGATCACCGTGCCCGGCCACTGGGTGCTCCAGGGCGACGGGGCGTTCGGCGCCCCGATCTACACCAACCAGGTCTATCCGTTCCCGGTCGACCCGCCGCGCGTACCGACCGAGAACCCCACCGGGGACCATCTGCGCGTCTTCGACCTGCCCGGCGGCTGGCCGGGCGACGGCGACGCGGTGCTGCGCTTCGACGGCGTGGAGTCCTGCGCCCGGGTGTGGCTGAACGGCACCGCGCTCGGCGAGTTCAAGGGGTCCCGGCTGCCGCACGAGTTCGCGGTCGGGGCGCTGCTGAGGCCGGGCGGCAACGTCCTCGCCGTACGGGTCCACCAGTGGTCGGCGGGCTCGTATCTGGAGGACCAGGACCAGTGGTGGCTGCCCGGCGTCTTCCGGGACGTGACGCTGCTGCACCGCCCGCCGGGCGCGGCGCGTGACTTCTTCGTGCACGCCTCCTACGACCACACCGCCGGGACGGGCACACTGCGCGTCGACTCCGAGGTGCCCGGCCGGGTCACCGTCCCGGAGCTGGGCCTGGACCTGGCGGCCGGCGAGACGGCGACGGTGCCGGTGGCGCCCTGGACGGCGGAGACCCCGCGGCTGTACGACGCCGTACTGGCCACCGCGGGCGAGCGGGTGGCGCTGCGCGTCGGCTTCCGGACCGTCGCCCTGCGCGACGGCCTGATCAAGGTCAACGGGCGGCCGGTCCTCTTCAGGGGCGTCAACCGGCACGAGTGGCACCCCGAGCGGGGCCGCGCGCTGGACCTGGCCACGATGCGCGAGGACGTGCTGCTGATGAAACGGCACAACGTCAACGCCGTGCGCGCCTCGCACTATCCGCCGCACCCGGCCTTCCTGGACCTGTGCGACGAGTACGGGCTGTGGGTGATCGACGAATGCGATCTGGAGACCCACGGTTTCACCGGGCAGGACTGGCGGGACAACCCGGCCGACGACGACCGCTGGACGCCCGCGCTGCTCGACCGGGCCGCGCGGATGGTCGAGCGGGACAAGAACCATCCGTCGGTGATCGTCTGGTCGCTGGGCAACGAGGCGGGCACCGGGCGCGGGCTGACCGCGATGGCCCGCTGGATCCGGGCGCGCGACTCCTCGCGGCTGCTGCACTACGAGGGCGACCACGACTGCCGCGACACCGACATGTACTCGCGGATGTATCTCCCGCACACGGAGACCGAGCTGATCGGGCGCGGTCTGGACGGCGGCACCCAGCGCCGCCGCCGGCTGCCGTTCGTGCTGTGCGAGTACGCGCACGCGATGGGCAACGGGCCGGGCGGACTCTCCGAGTACCAGCGGCTGTTCGAGTCGTACGACCGGCTCCAGGGCGGGTTCGTCTGGGAGTGGATCGACCACGGGGTGAAGGACGCGCGGTACGGGTTCGCGTACGGCGGTGACTTCGGGGAGGAGCTGCACGACGGGAACTTCGTGTGCGACGGACTGCTGTTCCCGGACCGTACCCCGTCCCCGGGGCTGGTGGAGTTCAAGAAGGTGATCGAGCCGGTCCGGATCGAGGGCGACGGCCGGGGCGGCACCGTACGGGTGACGAACCGGCAGGACTTCGCCGATCTGTCGGCGCTGGCGTTCGAGTGGGCGTACCAGGTGGAGGGCGCGACGGTGGCGGCGGGCACGCTGTCGGTGCCGCCGCTGGCGGCGGGCGAGTCGGCCGAACTGAAGCTGCCGCAGCCGCCGGACGGGCCCGGCGGCGAGGCGCTGTGGACGCTCCGGGCGGTGCTGGCCGGGGACACGGCATGGGCGGAGCGGGGCCACGAGGTGGCGTGGGCGCAGTTGCCCGCCGTCGCCCGCCGGGTGCCGCCGGTGCCGGCGGGCGCCCGCCCGGAGGAGCGCGAGGGCTCGATCGTCCTCGGCCCGGGGGTCTTCGACGCCCGCACGGGGGCGCCGCTGTCGCTCGGGGAGGTGCCGGTGACCGGGCTGCGGCTGGACGTCTGGCGGGCGCCCACCGACAACGACGAGGGCGCCCCCTGGCAGCCCGACCCCCGCCTCGGGCCGCTCTGGCGCACGCTGGGCCTGCACCGGATGCGGCACCGGCTGGACGGCGTGGAGGTGGGCGCGGACGCGCTGACGGTACGGACCCGGGTGGCGCCGGCGGGCCGGGAGGCGGGCCTGTCCACGGTGTACCGGTGGACCGGCGACGGCACCCGGCTGCGGCTGGCGGTCACGGTGACCCCGCAGGGCGCGTGGCCGGTGCCGCTGCCCCGGCTCGGGGTGCGCTTCGGGCTGGCGGCGGCGGACCGGGTGAGCTGGTACGGCGACGGGCCCGGCGAGGGCTACCCGGACACCCGGGCGGCCTGCCGCACGGGCCGCTGGCGGGCCACGGTCGACGCCCTCCAGACGCCGTACGTCCGGCCGCAGGAGAACGGGGCCCGGCCCGGCGTGCGCTGGGCGGAACTCGGCGGGCTGCGGGTCGAGGGCGACCCGGAGTTCTGGCTGACCGCCCGCCGCTGGACCACCGAGCAACTGGACGCGGCCGGGCATCTGAGCGACCTGACGCCCGGGGAGACGGTGTGGGTCAACCTGGACCACGGGCAGAGCGGCATCGGCTCGCAGTCCTGCGGGCCGGGCCCGCTGCCGCCGTATCTGCTGCGGGCGGACCCGGCCGAGTTCGCGTTCGTGTTCACCGCGACCGGCTGACCGGCTGAACGCCGCTCCCGCCCGCACGGCCGCCCCGGGTGCTCCCGGGACGGCCGAGGTGTGGGCGGACCGCGGTCAGTGGTCGACGCAGCAGGGAGTCGGGTCCGGGTGCTCGAACGGCACCAGGACGCCGCCCGCGGCGGGCTGGGCGGCGAGCACCAGACGGCCCTGGCGCCACTGCGGGCGGACGTGGTCGCGGGTGTGGAGCGGCAGGTCGGGGGCGGGGTCGCCCGGGGTGCCCAGGACGGTCACCGCGTCGATCGCGGAGGCCGCGAGGATCTCCCCGACCGGCAGGGTGCCGGTGAGCGCGGCGACGCCCGGGTAACGGACGGCCCTGCCGCAGTCGTCGGGGGCGCCGTCGGTGACCTCGTGGCCCAGGGCGGTGAGCCGGTCCCGGGCGGCGCCGCGCGCCTCGGGCGATTCCAGGGTGAAGGACAGGACGACGCGCGGCCGGTCGTCCCGCACCAGGTGGGTGCAGCCGAACCCGCCCTCGGGGAGGGCGAGATCGGCCGCGAGCGCCTGGAGCAGGTGATCGGCCGCCCGCAGGTCCTTCGTCCCCGCGTCGACCGTGAGGGCGGACCCGAAGACGAAGGGGGTCACGAGGGCAGGACCCACACCGGGTTGGTGTAGAACCACAGGTCCTTCCACGGGTCGGCGTCGCCGACCACGTCCAGCACCGGGCCGTTCGGGTCGACGGCGGCGCCGCCCACGCCCACGCCGTTGCGGTTGCCGTCGGTGCCGCGCAGCCGGACGTAGACCGGGCGGTCGACCTTGCCCAGGTCGTAGGTCAGCTTCGCGGTGCCGGTGGACTTGTTCACCTCGTACGAGCCGACCACCTTGGCGGACGGGGCGGTGAAGGTGTCCCGGTCCTTGACGGCGCCGGTGACATCGCCCTGGATGACGTCCACGCGGGCCAGCTTCGGGGTGAACCCGGCCCAGTTGTGGCCGCCGGCCAGCGCGACCTCGACGGAGAGGGTGACGCGGGTGCCCTTCTTGACCTGGAGGGCGCCGCCGAGGGTGGCCCAGCGGCTGCCGCCGCTCAGCCGCACGTCCAGGCCGGAGAGCAGCTGGCCGTGGTCGACCCAGATACGGCCGGCGCGGATGCCGTCCATGACGGACGCGTACGAGAAGTCCTCGGAGCCGACGTGGGTCCGGCTGTAGTAGCCGGGCCAGTAGTCGCCCTGCGCCAGGTCGACGCCGCCGTAGACCGGGTCGTCCCAGCGGCCGTTGGTGTTGAAGTCGCCGCCGCCGCGGGCCGCGGTGTCCGCGTAGATCTGGTGGGAGTCGGAGTTGGCGGTGATCCACCAGGGCTTGCCCTCGGCGATCAGGCTGTCCCACAGGCCGCCGACGGTGGCGGTCATCCAGTCGAAGCCGCCCCAGGTGCGGTAGCTCTCCAGCGGGTAGCCGGCGAAGGAGTCCGCGCTGGGGTTGTTGTCGTAGATGCCACGGGCCCGGCCGGGGCCGAGCGGGGCGGGCAGTCCGGCGGCCTGGTGACCGGGGGCGCCCTCGAAGCCGACGGCGATCTGCTGGCTCACGGGGGACGCGTCGCGCCAGGCGCGGATCTCGTGCGGGGAGTCCACGCCCCGGCGCGCCGGGTGGTTGGCGAGCATCAGCGCGTCCTGCACCTTGCGCTTCTTGACCTGGTCGTGGAGGAAGGCCAGACCGGCGACGGCGAGGGCCTCGTTGGCGGGCGAGTTGCCGGTGGCGCCCTTGACGCTGCCGTCGTAGTCGTTCTCGAACTGCTTGAGGACGGACACCTCGTTCTTGCCGGGGTGCACGAACACCGTGCCGTGCTCGGCGGACGGGATGTTCCACTCCAGGCCCTGGAAGACCAGGGTGTCCTTGTACGCGGAACGGGCTTCCTTGATGTCCGGGTTGACCTTCTCCACACCGATCTTGGCGTGCGTGGCGCTGCCGTGGTCGGTGATGACCAGCCAGTCCATGCCGTGCTTGGCGCCCTGGCGGACCTGGTCGCCGACGGTGTACTTGCCGTCGTTGCTGTACTGGGTGTGGATGTGGTGGTCACCGGCCAGCCACAGGAAGCCGTTCTTGCGGCTGCCGGAGGAGGACGACGCCGACTGGGCCGTGGAGGCCGCGGCGGCCTGCGGCGCGAGCACGCTGCCGGCGGCGAGACCGGCGCCGAGGAGTCCGGCGCGGCGCAGCAGCGTGCGGCGGGAGCGCTGGGCGGGGCTCAGTTCGCCGTCCGGCACGGAGGCGTCGAACGCGGCGGGCAACGCCGTCTGCTCGTGCTCGTGGTCATGATCGTGGTGGTGGTGATGCCCGGGTCCGTGGCTGTGCCCCATGATGTGCCTCCTGTTACCGCCGCTGTCTGCTGCGACGGCTGCTGTTCGCGGTGCTGCTGCTCCGCGTGAGGAGAATCGTGGTGACGCATGAACTTTGCGCGACCATCGGGTGATCACCGGACGGCCCCGACACGCACGCTCGCACGGCCGTTCACAGCTTGCGTGCGGGACTTCGCGTTTGGGCCGGTTTGAGGAGATCTGGGAGCGGGCCCGGTTTCCTTGGTCGGCGCGGTCCGGGGTCGACTAGCGTCGAGGTATGAGCAGTGCACGCCCCTCCTCGTTCGCCGCCGCGCTCGCCGCCGGGACGCTGGTGCTCGACGGGGGGATGTCCAACCAGCTGGAAGCCGCCGGGCACGACCTGGGGGACGCGCTGTGGTCGGCGCGGTTGCTGGAGGCGGAGCCGGAGGCGATCGTCGCGGCGCATCTCGCCTACTTCGCGGCCGGGGCCGATGTCGCCATCACGGCCAGCTACCAGGCGACCTTCGAGGGGTTCGCCCGGCGGGGCATCGGGCGGGAGCGCGCGGCGGAGCTGATCGGGCACAGTGTGGAGCTGGCGCGGGAGGCGGCGCGGCGGGCGGGGGTGGCGCGGCGCCTGTGGGTGGCGGGGTCGGTGGGGCCGTACGGGGCGATGCTGGCGGACGGGTCCGAGTACCGGGGGCGGTACGGGGTGGGCGTGGCGGAGCTGGAGCGGTTCCATCGGGCCCGGGTGGAGGTGCTGGCGGGGGCCGGGGCGGATGTGCTCGCGCTGGAGACGGTTCCGGACACCGACGAGGCGGTGGCGCTGCTGCGGGCCGTGCGGGGGGTGGGGGTGCCGGTGTGGCTGTCGTACACGGTGGAGGGGCCGCGGACGCGGGCGGGGCAGCCGTTGGAGGAGGCGTTCGGGCTGGTGGCGGGGGTGGATGAGGTGGTGGCGGTGGGGGTGAACTGCTGTGCGCCTGCGGATGTGGGGCCGGCGGTGGGGCTGGCCGCCCGGGTCACGGGGAAGCCGGTCGTTGTGTATCCGAACAGTGGGGAGACGTGGGGTGGCGGGGGGTGGGTGGGGCGGTCCACTTTTTCCGCCGGGATGGTGCGGGGGTGGCGGGAGGGTGGGGCTCGGCTGGTGGGGGGGTGCTGTCGGGTGGGGCCGGATGTGATCGCTTCCGTTGCGGGGGTTTTGCGGGAGGGGTAGGGGGTGGGGGGGCGGTTTGTGCCGGGTGCGGGTTGTGGGTGGCTGGTCGCGCAGTTCCCCGCGCCCCCAAGAAGGTCGGTTGCCCAGCCGCCCCCTCACGGCTCCCGCGTCCAGCCCCCCTCACGGCTCCCGCGCCCTGTAGCCCGCCTACGTCAGGCTCACGCTCCGCCGCCGCCTACGTCCGTTCGTCTCACGCTTCCCGGGAGGCGTAGGCGGCGGACCACTGAGCGGAGTTCTGTCATGCGGGCCGGGAGGGGGGTGGGGTCGGGTGGGGGTGGGGACTGGGGTGGGGGTGGGGTGGTCCAGAGGGAGAGGTGGGCGTCTCGGGGGGCCTTGACGGTGTGGGGTGGGGCGGCGCCGAAGAGGTGGACCGGATGGGTGGGGTCCCAGTGCGGCCAGCCCGGGGTGCCGTCGGTGGCGAACCGGATCCAGGAGCGGTGCATCGCGTCGGCCAGGGCCTGGGGAGCGCCGGTGCCCGCGAGCTTGACGGCGTCGGGGGTCTCGCCGGTGTCGAAGACGAAGCCGAGTTCCAGGGCGTGGCAGGCGCCGAGGTCGGGGAGAAGGGACGGCCAGGCGAACTCGTAGAGGTAGGACGAGGTGGGGCGGGCGTCGGCCAAGTGGTGCATCGGGCGGCGCAGCAGGTGGTCGGTGACCATCTGGCCGACGATCTCGGCGGTGCCGGCCTCGGGGCTCAGGGCGCGGTAGCCGCGCGGCACCTCGTGGCCGCAGTGGCAGCGGGCCATGGCTCCGGCGAGGGCGACGGGCCCGAGGCGGTCGACGCGTTCCAGGAGGCCGCCGGGGACCAGCCACAGACGGTACTCGTCCCGGGTCCAGCCCATCAGCAGGTCCACGCCCGGGGCCGCGATGCCCTCCGCCAGGGCCGTCAGGGGGTCGCGCGGGACGACCTCGCCGTCCACCACGATGCCGAAGGCCGGGCCGCCCAGCACCGGGCTGCTGAGCCGGCCCACCTCGCCCTGGGTGCGCAGCAGCAGCTCACGGTCGACCTCGGCGAAGGCCGCGGCGGTGGCCGGCACTCGCAGCCGGGTGGCCATCCGGCGCACCATCCGCCGTACCTTGTCCCGCTCGACCGCCTCCGGCGCCCCGCTCTGGAGCACCGCCCGTCGCACCAGGCCCTGGGTCTGCGGGGCGGCGATCAGCGCGCCGACGCTGATGGCGCCCGCCGACTGGCCGAACACCGTGATCCGCCCGGGGTCCCCGCCGAACTCCTCGATCGACTCGTGCACCCAGGTCAGCGCGGCGATCTGGTCGCGCAGACCGGCGTTCGCGGGGGTGTCGGGGAACAGGCCGTAGCCCTCGACGCCGAGCCGGTAGTTGATCGAGACGAGGACCACCCCGTCCCGCGCGAACGGCCCGCCGTCGTAGACCGGCACCGCCGACGACCCCCGGGTCAGCGCGCCGCCGTGCACCCACACCATGACCGGCAGCCGGGCGCCGGGGCCGGGCTCGGGCGTCCAGATATTGAGGTTCAGACAGTCGTCGCCGGGGACGACCGGGTCGGAGAGGTACTGCGCGAAGGCTTCGGAGTACGGCGGTTTCGGCGGCGTCGGGCCGAAGTCGACGGCGGCCCGGACCCCGTCCCAGGGCGCGGGCGGCACGGGCGGGCGGAAGCGGTTCGGGCCGAAGGGGGGCGCCGCGTACGGAACCCCCCGGAACACCGCGACCTCGTTCTCGTAGCGTCCTCGTACCGCCCCGTACGGCGTCCGCACCACGGGGTCCGTCCGGTCCGCCCGGTCTGCCCTTGTCATCCGCCCACCAGCCCTTCATCACGGCTCGCGCGTGACTTCCAGAGCATCACACCGGGCTGATCTATTCCGGTGCGGGACGGGTGCGCGGGGGCTGTTCAGGTGACGATGGGCGCTCGATGATCTTGCCGGAAGGGCTCCAGGCTGTCCTTCGTCCGCGACGTCGTGGCATCGTGTACTCGCCACCCCCAGAAGATGGCCAAAACTTCACCGTGCGCATGCGGCGAGCCGTCACAAAGCCGCAGCTCCGGTCGGAAGTTCGCCTACGTTGTTGCTGACCTGATCATTTCTCTTCCGCAGGAGGCACTGCCGTGTCGGAGTCCAACCCCCAGATCGTCGCCTCGGCGGAGATTCGCGCTCGGATCGACACCACCAAGCCGCACTCCGCCCGTTTCTGGAACTACTTCGTCGGGGGCAAGGACAACTACGAGGTCGACCGCGAGATCGGGGACCACATCAAGGAGATCTTCCCCGGGCTGGTCGATGTCGCGGTCACCAGCCGGCACTTCCTGGGCCGTGCCGTGCGGTACCTGGCCGTGGAGCAGGGCATCCGGCAGTTCCTGGACGTCGGCACCGGGCTGCCGACCGCCGACAACACCCATGAGGTCGCCCAGCGGGCCGCGCCGGACGCCCGGATCGTGTACGTCGACAACGACCCGATCGTGCTGACCCACGCCAACGCGCTGCTGACCAGCACTCCCGAGGGCAAGACCGCCTACCTGGACGCCGATCTGTACGACCCGGACACGGTCCTCAAGGCCGCCGCGGGCACGCTGGACTTCTCGCAGCCGATCGCCCTGATCATCCTCAACACGCTCGGCCATGTCGCCGAGTACGACAAGGCGCGCGCCCTGGTGCAGCGGCTGATGGCCGGTCTGCCCGCGGGCAGCCACCTGGTGATCAGCGACTCCACCGCGACCAGCGAGGGCATGATCGCCGCGTCGGACGCGTACAACGCCAGCGGCGCGGTGCCGTACTACGTGCGCGGCGTGGCGGAGATCGCCGGGTTCTTCGACGGCCTGGAGCTGGTGGAGCCGGGGGTCACCCAGGTGAACCGCTGGCGGCCGGAGGGCGACACGTCGGACGTGGCCGTGGACGCGTACGGCGCGGTGGGCCGCAAGGCCTGAATTCGCCCCTGAGGGGGCGGTCCGGTGACCGTCGGTTTTCAGCCACGTACTGGTCCCCCGGTCCGCTCCCCCGGGCCCGGCCACCGAGGGGGAGCCGGCACGCTTTCGTCCGGTCGATCCCCCCCCCGGGGACGGTGGTCTTCGGCCGGCCGGCGTGTCAGTCCGTCGCGGGCCGCAGCGCCACGAACACGAACTCACGGCCGGGCCGGTCGGGCGCGTCCCGCACGTCCGCCACCCGGTATCCGTGCTCCGCCAGGTCCGCCGCCACCTCCGCGCGCTCGCGGAACCGCAGGGTCGAGTGGGAGCGCAGGGTCTCGCCGCCGGGAAGGTCGTAGGACGAACGGAACGTCACCAGCGGGCCGTCCGCCTCGATCAGGTCGATCCAGTGGGTGACCGGACCGGCCCCGGGGACGTCGGTCACGGTGTACGTCTCCTCGCGGTTCCACTTCTCCCAGGCCCGGCGGGCCGGGTCGCGGGTCTCGAACACCAGGCGCCCGCCCGGCCGCAGCGCCCGGTACGCGCCGCGCAGGGTCCGCCGCCAGTCCTGCGGGTCGGCGATGGCCTGGGCGACATTGCCGGTCATGGTGGCCAGGTCGGCGGCGAGCGGGGGCAGCGCGCCCGCGTCGCCGTGGATCCAGCGCACCCGCCCGGCGCCCGGCTTGCCCCGCGCCACGTCCAGCGAGGCCGCCGCCGGATCGACGCCCACCACCTCCAGACCCCGCCCGGCCAGCAGCAGCGCGAACACGCCGGTACCGCAGCCGATGTCCAGGACCCGGCGGGCCCCGAACTCCTCGGCCATCCCCAGATAGGCGTCCAGGTCGGACCGGTCCGGGTCGAGCGGGTCGTAGAGCGGGGCGAGCCGGGGATCAGCGAAGCAGGCGTCGGGCATGGGGCGACGGTAGGGGGGCGGGAGGCCGCGGGCAACGGGGTTTCCGGGCGCTGTGACGTCCGGTACGGGGTCCGTGTGGAGTCCCATGCCCTGGCAGTCATCCATCTCCCGGCGCCCCGCCTCCTGGAGTCCCCGTCCTGGCGCCCTGTGACCTGGCGCCCGTCTCCTGACGTCCTGCGACCCGCCGCGCCCGTGATCCGCCGTCGGTCTCCCGGGGCCCACGACCCGCCGCCCGCGTCCCGGCGTCCTGTGCCCCGTCGCCGGTCCCCTGGCGCCCCGTGATCCGCCGTCGGTCTCCAGGTTCCCGCGACCCACCGCCGGTCCACCGGCGCCCCGCCACCCTCCGTCGGTCCCCCGGCGCCCGGAGACCCCGCCGCCGATCTCCAGGCCCCGCGACCCACCACCCGCCACCCAACATCCGGCCCTCGCCGCCCGCGCCCCCGCCCCGCCACCAGTCTCCCGGCGCCCCGGCGCCCCGCCGCCCAACGTTTGCCGCCCGGCATCCCGCGACCCACCGCCCGGCTCCCTGGCTTCCGGGGCCCCGATTCCCGGCCCGCCGTCCCCGCCCCCGCTCCCGAGCCCCATCCTCAGGCGTCCCCACCCCAGGCATCCCCTTCCCTGGTTACCACCCCCCGGCGCCCCTTCCGCCCTGTCCTCGTCTTCCTGCCCCCTCTCCCCCACCCCCGTCCGATTCCTTCAAGACCCCCACCTCCTCCCTGCCTACGGTGGCCCCATGACTCCACGATTCGATGCGTTCGGCCTGGTCGTCTCCGACATGGCCGCCTCTGTCGCCTTCTACCGCCGGCTCGGGTTCGTCTTCCCGGACGGCGCGGACGCGCACCCGCACGCGGAGGCCGAGTTGCCCGGCGGGCTGCGGCTGCTGCTGGACACCGAGGAGAGCGTGCGCGCCTTCCACCCCGGGTTCGTACCGCCCGCGGGGTCCCGGCACTCGCTCGCGCTGCGCTGTGACGACCCGGCCGAGGTGGACCTGGTCTACGGGGAGCTGACCGGGGCCGGGTACCACGGTGAGCTGAAGCCCTGGGACGCCTTCTGGGGGCAGCGGTACGCGGTGGTGCACGACCCGGACGGCAACGGCGTGGACCTGTTCGCCGCGCTACCGGGCGCCGCCGAGTAGCTCCCCGAGCGGCAGCCCGGTCAGGTCCTTCACGTCCCGGGACAGATGCGCCTGGTCGGCGTAGCCCGCGCGGGCGGCGGTCTCGGCGTAGGGGCCGCCCGCGCGGGCCAGGGCCAGCGCCCGCTGGAGCCGCAGCACCCGGGCGAGGGTCTTCGGGCCGTAGCCGAAGGCGGCCAGGGAGCGGCGGTGCAGCTGGCGGGCGCCCAGGCCGAGCCGGTCGGCGGTCGCGGCGACCGGGCGGCCCGCGGCGAGGGCGGCGACGACCTGCCGCAGCGCGGGGTCGGGCGGTGCGGTGAGCGCGGCGCGTTCCAGCGCCAGGGCTTCGAGGGCGGCGCCGGGATCGGCGGCGGCGGACATCCGCGCGGCCAGCGGACGCACCTCGGCGGACGGCCACAGGTCGGTCAGGGCCACCCGGCGGTCGCGCAGTTCGTGCGCGGGGACACCGAGAAGCGCGGGCGCGGTGCCGGGGGCGAGACGGACGCCGGTCCAGGGGCCGGCCCGGCCGTCCCCGGGGCGGTGCGCCCGGGTGTCGGGGCCCGCGACCAGCAGCCGGCCGTCGTGCCAGAGCAGGTCCATGCAGCCGTCGGGCAGGACGCGTCCGGTGCCGGGGCGGCCGGACGGGGTGCTCGTCCAGACGACCGCGCCGGTCAGCCGGGAGGCCCGTTCCTGGTACACGTACGCCAGGCTACGCCGGGCGGGAGCGGTGCTCCTGGGGGCTGACGCCGTACACCCGTTTGAAGGCGCTGGACAGGGCGAAGGCGCTGCCGTAGCCGACCCGGCGGGCGATGGACTCCAGGGTGTCGTCGCTGTCGCGCAGCCGGTCGGCGGCCAGGGCCAGGCGCCAGCCGGTGAGGTGGGTCATCACGGGCTCGCCGACCAGGGCCGTGAAGCGGCGGGCCAGCGCGGCGCGGGAGACACCGGCCTTGGCGGCGAGGGTGGCGACCGTCCAGGGGTGCGCGGGGTCGTCCTGGAGAAGGCGCAGGACCCGGCCGACGACCGGGTCGGCGAGGGCGCGGTACCAGGCGGGGGCGGCTGCGTCGGGGCGGGAGAACCAGGCCCGCAGGATGGCGATGACCAGCAGGTCGAGCATCCGGTCCAGGACCACCTCCTGGCCGGGCTCGTCGCGCACGATCTCGTCCATGACCAGCGGGGCGAGCGGGCAGTCCCACACGTCGGGGGCGAGGGAGAGCAGCGGGGGCAGGGCGTCCAGCAGCCGGGCGCTGATCTCGCCCTGCCAGAGATAGGTGCCGATCAGCAGGACGGTCTCCCCGTCGGGATGATCGCCCCAGGTGCGTACGCCGAGGTCCATGGACCCGTTGAGGGGGCGGCCGTCGGGATAGCTGCACTCGCCGCCGGGCAGGATCAGCGCCTGCGGGGCGGTGCCGGGGTCGTCGCCGCAGGTGTAGGCGGCGGGCCCGCGCGCGATGGCCACGTCGCCGGTGCGCAGCAGCAGCCGCTCCCCGGTGTCCGACAGCACCCAGGCCGTGCCGCGCACCATGACCATCACCGTGAGCGGCGCGTGGTCCTCCACGCGTACGGCCCACGGCGGGTCGAAACAGGCCCGGATCATGTGGGCACCCCGCGCGCGGGGGCCGTCCAGCAGGCCGGCGAGTGCGTCCATGGGGGCCAGCGTAGACGGACGCTTATGGCGGTGAGCGGCTCGGCGATGGGCGGTCCCGGCGCGCGGGCGTTGACTGGGAGACATGGCACACCACACGAAGGACATCAAAGACATCAAGGACATGACCCTGGTCGTCACCGGGGCCTCGGGCCGTACCGGGCGCCGGGTGGCGGCGGCGGCGAGCGGCGCGGGCCTGACCGTACGGGCCGCGTCGCGGGCGGGGGGCTTCGACTGGAACGACCGGACGACCTGGGCGGACACGCTGCGCGGCGCGGACGCGGCGTTTCTGGTGCACCCCGCCGACGTGGGTGCCCCGGAGGCGACCCTCGCGGTCGGGCTGCTCGCCCACGAGGCGGTGTCGCTGGGCGTGCGGCGGCTGGTGCTGCTGTCGGGGCGCGGGGAGGAGCAGGCGCGGCCCACCGAGGAGGCGCTGCGCGAGTCGGGCGCGGACTGGACGGTCGTACGGGCCGCCTGGTTCATGCAGAACTTCAGCGAAGGGCTGCTGGCGGACCAGTTGCGGGGCGGGGAGCTGGTGTTCCCGGCGGGCGGGGTGCGTGAGCCGTTCGTGGATCTCCAGGATGTGGCGGACGTGGTCGTGACGGCGCTGACGTCCGGTGACACCTATGTCCGCAAGTCGCTCGACGTGTCCGGGGGACAGTTGCTGACCTGGGGCGAGGCGGTCGCGGAGATCGCCGCGGTCACCGGCCGCGACCTCGCTTTCCGCTCGCCGCCGATGCCGGTGTACGGCGAGGCGCTGGCCGGTTTCGGTCTGCCGCCGGAGGAGGTCGCCTTCCTGCTTGAGGTCTTCGAGGGCCTCCTCGACGGCCGCAACGCCCATCTCTCCGAGGGGATCCAGGAGGTGCTGGGCCGCGCTCCCCGTACCTTTTCCGGCTTTGTCCGGGAGTCGGCCGCGGCGGGGGTGTGGCAGGGGTGAGGCGCCCGCCGGGCCGGGGTCATCCCTCCCGGTTGCCGCGGTGGTCGTTCTCGCCGTGCTTGCCCGGCGCCTTGCCGTGGGTGGCGCGCAGGCGGGAGGTGACGTCCTCCGGGGGGAGGAAGCGGGACCAGCGTTCGGGGAACTCCGACGGCATGTCCGGGTCGTCGGGGTCCTCGGGGTGGGCCTCGCGGGCGGCCTTGGCGCGGGCGACGTACTCCTCGACCTGCGCCTCGCGCAGCCGTTCGTTGGCGGCGCGGGCGGCGGCGGTCGCGGCGGCGGGCCAGACGCGGTCGATGGCGGCGTTCATGGCCGCGCCGACCAGGACGGCGAAGGCGGACACGCCGATCCACAGCAGGACGGCGACGGCGGCGGCGAGGGAGCCGTAGATCGTGGCGCCCTCGACGGTGTTCGCGAGGTAGATGCGCAGCAGGAAGCTGCCGAGCACCCACATGCCGAGGGCGACCAGGGCGCCGGGGACGTCCTCGATCCACGGGGAGCGGACCGGCACGGAGACGTGGTACAGCGTGGTCAGGAAGGCGACCGACAGGACGATGACGACTGGCCAGTACAGCACTTGGACGAGCGTCGTGGACCAGGGCAGGATCCGCAGCACCGCGTCCGGCCCGGCCACCATCAGCGGCAGGGCGATGGAGCCGACCACCAGGGCGGCGAGGAACAGCAGGAACGACACCAGCCGGGTCTTGACGATGCCGCGCACCCCGTCGAGGCCGTACATCACGGTGATCGTGTCGATGAAGACGTTGACCGCGCGCGAGCCCGACCACAGGGCGAACAGAAAACCTATGGAGATCACGTCGGGCCGCCCGCCGCGCATCACATCGTCCAGGATCGGCTTGGCGATCTCGGTGACGCCCTTGTCGGACAGGACCGTGCGGGACGCCTCCAGGAGATTGGTCTCCAGGCTGGAGATGGTGTCGGTGCCGGTCCAGTCGTCGACGTAGCCGAGCAGCCCGATCATGCTGAGCAGCAGCGGCGGTACCGACAGCAGGGTGAAGAACGCCGCCTCGGCGGCCAGGCCCAGGATGCGGTACTCGATACAGGAATTGACGGTGTCCTTGACCAGCAGCCAGGCGGTCCGGCGCTTGGAGACGTTCCGGTAGAGGGCACGCGCGCGATGCAGACGGCCGGAGGGCGGCGTCTCGGGGAGGTCACTTGCTGGCTGCACGAGCCAAAGGTATCGGCCTGGCCAGGCATCACTCACCCAGGTGGGGGGCCGGGAGGGGAACGCGTGTCCGCGAGCCGATCGGTTCGCTACCTGACGGTAGGTTTAAGGATCATGGCACGCAGCACGCACACCGTCACCAACCAGCCACCACCGCTCCTCGGATACGACGTCTACGCGGCCGACCGCGCGCTGGTGGCGGCCGTCGAACGCCATCTCGCCCCGCAACCGCTGGAGGAGGCCCGCGGCGAGTTGTCGACCCTCGGCAGGAGCGCCGGATCCGCCCAGGTGCAGGAGTGGGGGGTACAGGCGAACGAGTATCCGCCGCGCCTGCGCACCCATGACCGGTACGGCCATCGGATCGACGAGGTGGAGTTCCATCCGGCGTGGCACCGGCTGCTCGGCAAGGGCGTCGGGTCGGGCCTGACGTCGGCCTGGACGCGACCCGGCGGGCAGGTGCGGCGGGCGGCGGCGTTCCTGGTGTGGACGCAGGTCGACGCGGGCAGCACCTGCCCGCTGTCGATGACGCACGCGGCGGTGGCCGCGCTGCGGGCCGATCCCGCGCTGGCCGCGGAGTGGGAGCCGCGGCTGACCTCGGAGATCTACGACCGGGGGCTGCGCCCGGCCCGGGAGAAGGCCGGGGCGCTGTTCGGGATGTGCCTGACGGAGAAGCAGGGCGGCAGCGACGTACGGACCAACACCACCATCGCGCGCCCCCTGGCGGAGGCCGGGACGTATCACCTGACCGGGCACAAGTGGTTCTGCTCGGCGCCGATGTCGGACGGCTTCCTGGTGCTGGCGCAGGCGCCGGGCGGGCTGACCTGTTTCCTGGTGCCGAGGGTGCTGGAGGACGCCAGCAGGAACGTCTTTCTACTTCAGCGGCTCAAGGACAAACTGGGCAACCGTTCGAATGCCTCCGCCGAGGTCGAGTTCGCCGGGACCTGGGCCCGCCGGGTCGGCGAGGAGGGGCGCGGGGTGGCGACCATGATGCGG
Organism: Streptomyces sp. NPDC059477; assembly: GCF_042749375.1. Taxonomy (NCBI): domain Bacteria; kingdom Bacillati; phylum Actinomycetota; class Actinomycetes; order Kitasatosporales; family Streptomycetaceae; genus Streptomyces; species Streptomyces sp. NPDC059477. Next base: position 33,442 of record NZ_JBHYUG010000024.1, read on the forward strand.
ATGGTCACCGCGACCCGGCTGGACTGCGCGCTCGGCTCGGCGGGCCAGATGCGGCAGGCGGTCGCGCAGGCGGTCCACCACTGCGCGCACCGGGGGGCGTTCGGCGGGCCGCTGCTGGATCTGCCGCTGATGCGCAATGTGCTGGCCGATCTGGCGCTGGAGTCGGAGGCGGCGACCACGCTGACCATGCGGCTGGCGGCGGCCTACGACGACGGGGGCGAGCAGGAGCGGGCGCTGCTGCGGATCGCGGTGCCGGCCGCCAAGTACTGGGTGACCAAGCGGTGCACGCCGATGGTGGTGGAGGCGGCCGAGTGCCTGGGCGGCAACGGCTATGTGGAGGAGTCGGGGCTGCCCCGGCTGGTGCGCGAGTCACCGCTGAACTCGCTGTGGGACGGGGCCGGGAACGTCCAGGCGCTGGACGTGCTGCGGGCGCTGCGGCGGGAACCGGACGCGCTGGACGCCTATTTGCGGGAGGTCGGGGCGGCGCGGGGCGCCGATCACCGGCTGGACCGGGCGATCCGGGACCTGCTGACCGAACTGGCCGATCTGGAGGGCGTCGAGGCGCGGGCCCGGCGGCTGGCCGAACGGCTCGCCCTGGTGCTGCAAGGGGCGCTTCTGGTGCGATACGCGCCGCCGGCGGTGGCTGACGCGTTCTGTGCGTCGCGGCTGGGCGGTGACGGGGGTGCGGCGTTCGGCACACTGCCCCACACGCTGCCGCTCGGGGAGCTGGTGGAACGGGCGATGCCGGTCGGCTGATCCGACCGGGCGTCCGGCCCCGTACGGCCTTGGCCCGGGCGGCTGCCCGATGCCGCCCGGCGGGGCGCACAGTGGCGAGGGTGGTGCTGCGCCGACACGGCACCACCCCCGCGACGCCGGCCCGGCAACGGGCCCACGGACGCCCGCAGGGGCGACGTGGTTCAAGTTTCAGCCACCGCAGGGTCGTTCACCAGGGTTGCAGAGGGTTGCAACTCTGAGCGCGTGTGTACCCGGACTGTGTCCGTCCGTTACCCATGGCCAGGCACTATGAACGGACAGGCACGAGGCAACGAACAGGAGAACGCGGCCGGAAAGCGTCGTTGACGGCGCTTGACATCCGGTGGCGGTACAGGGCTCTGCGGGAGGACACCAGTGGCGAAGGCGCCGACGCACATGACGCAACTCGCCGCCGTGGACGCGGCGCGCGCGGCTCGGATACTGCGCGAGGTGCGTGCCGCGCGGCTGGCCGGACAGCGCGCCCGGATCGCGCCCCGGCCGGTCATCGAGCAGTCCTGGGGACGGATGCTGCGCGGCGGCGTCGATCCGGACCAGCATTTCCGCCCCGGGCTGCTGGACACCGACGAGGTGCTCCGGCGCCGGGAGACCTCGCCGCTGCGGCATGTGCTGCCGGTGCTGCGCCAGGGCCTGCTGTCCGTCGCGGACACCGCCCGGCACATCATGGTGGTGGCCGACGAGGAGGGCCGGGTGCTGTGGCGGGAGGGCAGTTCCCCGGTGCTGCGGATGGCGGACGGGCTGGGTTTCGAACTGGGCGCCGACTGGCGCGAGGACGTGGTCGGCACCAACGGCGTCGGCACGCCCGTGGTGGTCCGGCGGCCGGTGCAGGTCTTCGCCTCCGAGCATTTCGTCGCGACCTGCGCCGAGTGGACCTGCGCGGGGGCGCCGATCACCGATCCGCGCGACGGCCGGCTGATCGGCGTGGTCGACATCAGCGGACCGCTGGAGACCATGCATCCGGCGACCCTGGCATGGGTCGACTCGGTGGCCAAGCTGGCCGAGGCCCGGCTGCGCGAACGCCACTGCGGCGAACTCGACCGGCTGCGCGCGGTGGCCGCGCCGGTGCTGGCCAGGCTCGGCGGCCGGGCCCTGGCGGTGGACCGGGACGGCTGGACGGCGGCGGTCACCGGGACGCCCTATCTCAGCCGGGTCGCGCTGCCCAGGACGTGCGCCCCGGGGCGGCGGACCGTGCCGGGGCTCGGGGTGTGCGTCGTGGAGCCGCTGGGCGACGGCTGGCTGCTGCGGATCGCCGAGGAGCCGCTGGACGAGGGCGGCTCACGGATCGTGCTGGACCTCACCCACGCGCGCCGCCCCTGCGTCGAGGTCTCCGGCGGCGCGGGCACCTGGAGCAGGGAACTGAGCCCGCGCCACGCCGAACTGCTCTATCTGCTGGCGACCCATCGGGCCGGCCGCAGCGCGGCGGATCTGGCCGAGGACATGTTCGGCGATCCGGGCCGCACGGTGACCGTCCGCGCGGAGCTGTCCCGGGTGCGGCGCTACCTCGGCAGCCTGCTGGAACATCGGCCGTATCGTTTCTGCGAACAGGCGGACGTCGAGGTGCTGCTCCCCGCCGACCCACACGATCTGCTGCCCTGCTCCACGGCCCCCGCGGTGATCGGCGCACGGCTTTTTGCTGCGTCTTCGTCCGCGAACCCGGGTACCTGACGTAGCATCCTTTCCGGGCCACCCCACCTGCGCCTCAGTCAACGTACGGATCATCAGGCGCAGTTGGCCCGGCCTCGGGAGGATCCATGAAGCAACGCGGCAGACACCGTCGACGCAGGCGGGGCAGGGCGCTGCGGGCCACCCTGGCCGGAGCGGCACTGGCGCTCACCGCCACCGCCACCATGATCAGCGTCTCCCAGGCCACCGGCACCGGCGACCCGGGCCCCCTGGAGCCGCTCACCTCCCTCGCCGCCACGGCCCCGCTGAACCTCGCCGAGGACCCGGTGCCCGGCGATTCCCTGAACCGGCTCAGCGCCTCCCTGGGCGACCCGGTCGGGGTGAGCACCGTCCTGGACGAGCCCGAGGGCGCCCTGCGCGACGCGGAGCACTGTCCTTCCGCCGACCGGGCCGCGCTGCCCGTCACCCCGGCGGCCACCCGCGCCTACTGCTGGGACCCGGCCGACACCCGGGGCTGGACGGCGGGCGCGGTCACCACGTCCGGCGACGCCGACGACGACGGCCGCTGGGGACAGCACAAGGTGATCCTCTCCGGCTGGTCCGCCGAGAGCGCCCGCACCGGGGACGATCTCGCCCGGGTCGCCTTCGTCGACGCCGACGACAGCGCCCGCCCCGACTACTCCTTCGCCCTGCTGGTCGTCCCGGACGACGACGGCCGCGACTACCAGGGCCTGGACTCCCGGCTGAGCGGAATGGTCTGGTACGGCGACAAGCTCGTCGTCACCGCCGCCGACCCGGACGCCGACGCGCTGTACGTCTTCGACCTGGACCGCATCCACCGCACCACGGTCAGCGAACCGGCCGTGGGCAAGGTGGCCGACGGCTGGTCGGCGGCCGGACAGCGGTTCGTGCTGCCCGCGGTGGCCGCCTATCGCGGCGAGGTCCACCCGGACGCCCTCTCCCTGGACCGCAGCACCGCGCCCGACACCCTGGTGGCGAGCGAGTGGGTGCCGGCCGACGCGGAGGGGGGCAGCAGGCTGTGGCGCTATCCGCTGACCGAGGACGCCCTGTCGGGTCCGCTGGAAACCGGCGCCGGCGGCCTGGCCGCGCCCGAGGAGGCGTATCGCACGGAGGCCACCGGGGTGCGCGGGGTGCTGGCGCACCGGTCCGGCTGGTATCTGAGCCGGCCCGCGGACCCCGACACGGACCGCGGCACCCTGTGGCGGCAGAACACCGACGGGGCGAAGGCCGCCGAGTGCGGGGCGGAGGAGTTCCGCAACTGCTGGAGTGGCTCGGCCGCGCCCCTGTCGTACTGGGCGCAGACGGGCGAACTGTGGTCCCAGTCGGACCACGCGCTCTTCGCCCTGCCGCTGGCCTCGGTGGACGACTCCCTGGGCTGACCGCCCCACCCGCATCCCGCCCGCATCCCGCCCGCACAGGCCGATCGACAGATCCGGCCCTCGGATGATTCCCTGGCCGGCATGAGCAACATCGCCGTGACCACCTGGTCCCTGGAGCAGACGGACCGGTCCGATCTGCTGCCCTCCGCCGCCCCCGAGGGCGATGTCCGGATCGTCCGCGCCGAGGTGCCCTCGCCGGAGTTCAGCCGCTTCCTGTACGCCTCGGTCGGCCAGGACATCCGCTGGACCGACCGGCTGAGCTGGACGTACGAGCAGTGGCGGGGCCAACTGGAGCGGCCGGGCGTGGAGACCTGGGTGGCCTACGAGCGCGGCACGCCCGCCGGGTACGTGGAACTGGCACCCGGCGACGACGGCGTGGTGGAGATCGAGTACTTCGGGCTGATCCCGGCCTTCCGGGGCCGGCGGATCGGCGGTCATCTGCTGGCGTACGGCGCCGCCCGCGCGTGGGATCTCGCCGAGCGCTGGCCGGGGCTCGCGGTGACCAAGCGGGTATGGCTGCACACCTGTAGCAAGGATGGCCCACATGCGATGGACAACTATCTGCGCCGGGGGTTCGCGCTGTTCGACACCAAGGTCGAGGAGGAGGCGGAGGTGCGGACTCCGGGTCCCTGGCCGGGCGCCTACCCTGCCTGACCTGCGCCGACAAGCCCCGCGGCGGGCCATGTGACCGATCACACCCTTGTCTCACCCTTCGAGACAAGGGTGTCCGCATCATGGATAATGCTGGACTGTGTCCAGAACGCCTGCCACGCTTCCGTCATGTCTGGAACTGGAATCGCCTTGGTGAGCCGACGGCACGTCGACCTCGGCCGTATGTCCAGCGCCATCTGTCCGGCCGGCTGACCGCACCAGCGCCGCCGTAGCCACCGCAGCACCCTCCCCCTTTGCGCAATGCCGCGCAAGCATGCCGCCATGCGCTCGTATGCGCAGGTCAGAGCTGCTTTCCGCCTGTTCCGAAGGACGTCTTCACCATGGCCGCCACCCCTGAGAAGCCCACCGCCTCCGCGCCCCGCCGCAAGGTGAGCCGTCACCGCGGCGAGGGCCAGTGGGCCGTCGGACATCACACCCCGCTGAACGGCAACGAGCAGTTCAAGAAGGACGACGACGGTCTCAATGTGCGGACACGCATTGAGACGATCTATTCCAAGCGCGGTTTCGACTCCATCGACCCCAACGATCTGCGCGGCCGGATGCGCTGGTGGGGTCTGTACACCCAGCGCAAGCCCGGGATCGACGGCGGCAAGACCGCGATCCTGGAGCCGGAGGAGCTGGACGACGAGTACTTCATGCTGCGGGTGCGCATCGACGGCGGCCGGCTGACCACCGCGCAGCTGCGGGTGATCGGCGAGATCTCGCAGGAGTTCGCGCGCGGCACCGCGGACCTCACCGACCGGCAGAACGTGCAGTACCACTGGATCCGTATCGAGGACGTCCCCGAGATCTGGAACCGGCTGGAGGCCGTCGGCCTGTCCACCACCGAGGCGTGCGGCGACACCCCCCGGGTGATCCTCGGCTCGCCGGTCGCGGGCATCGCCGAGGACGAGATCATCGACGGCACCTGGGCCGTGGACGAGATCCAGCGCCGGATCGTGGGCAACAAGGACTTCTCCAACCTGCCCCGCAAGTTCAAGTCCGCGATCTCCGGCTCCCCGCTGCTGGACGTGGCGCACGAGATCAACGACATCGCGTTCGTCGGCGTCGACCACCCCGAGCACGGCCCCGGTTTCGACCTGTGGGTCGGCGGCGGGCTGTCCACCAACCCCAAGATCGGCGTCCGGCTGGGCGCCTGGGTCCCGCTGGCCGAGGTGCCCGATGTCTACGAGGGCGTCATCTCCATCTTCCGCGACTACGGCTACCGGCGGCTGCGCACCCGCGCCCGGCTGAAGTTCCTGGTCGCCGACTGGGGCCCGGAGAAGTTCCGCCAGGTGCTCCAGGACGAGTACCTGGGGCGCCCCCTGCTCGACGGCCCGCCGCCCGCCCAGCCGGTGGCCCGCTGGCGCGACCACGTCGGCGTGCACCGGCAGCGGGACGGCCTGTTCTACGTCGGTTTCGCGCCGCGTGTCGGCCGGGTGGACGGCGCCACCCTCACCAAGATCGCCGAGCTGGCGGAGGCCCATGGCTCGGGCCGGGTCCGGACCACCGCCGAGCAGAAGATGATCGTCCTCGATGTCACCCAGGAGCAGGTCGACTCCCTGGTGGCGGGCCTGGAGGCGCTGGACCTCACGGTCACGCCGTCCCCGTTCCGGCGCGGCACCATGGCCTGCACCGGCATCGAGTTCTGCAAGCTCGCCATCGTCGAGACCAAGGCGCGCGGCGCCTCGCTGATCGACGAACTGGAGCGCCGGATGCCGCGGTTCGAGGAACCGATCACCATCAACATCAACGGCTGCCCCAACGCCTGCGCCCGTATCCAGGTCGCGGACATCGGTCTCAAGGGCCAGCTGGTCCTGGACGCCCATGGCGAGCAGGTCGAGGGCTACCAGGTGCACCTGGGCGGCGCGCTCGGCCTGGAGGCCGGTTTCGGCCGCAAGGTGCGCGGTCTGAAGGTCACCGCCGACGAACTGCCCGACTATGTCGAGCGGGTCCTCACCCGGTTCCAGGAACAGCGCGAGGACGGCGAGCGGTTCGCCGCCTGGGTCACCCGCGCCGGCGAGGAGTCCCTGTCATGAGCGAGCGCGCGGCACCCTTCTACTGCCCCTACTGCGGCGACGAGGACCTGCGGCCCAGCGAAGCGGGCCACGGGGCCTGGGAATGCGCGGCGTGCAGTCGCGCATTCCAGTTGAAGTTCCTCGGACTGCTGTCCCGGGGACTTCGGCACGACACCACGGGAGGGGACGGGATATGACCGCGCTGACGCAGGCCCCGACAACCGACGACCTCAAGGCGCTCGCCGAACGGGCGGGCCGCGACCTGGAGGACGCCCCCGCGCTGGAGATCCTGCGCTGGGCGGCGGACACCTTCGGCGAGCGTTTCTGTGTGACCTCCTCGATGGAGGACGCGGTGGTCGCCCACCTCGCCTCCCGCGCCCGGCCCGGCGTCGACGTCGTCTTCCTCGACACCGGCTACCACTTCGAGGAGACCATCGGCACCCGCGACGCCGTGGAGGCGGTGATGGACGTCCGGGTCATCACCCTCACCCCGCGGCAAACCGTCGCCGAGCAGGACGCCGAGCACGGCCCGAAGCTGCACGACCGCGATCCCGACCTGTGCTGCAAGCTGCGCAAGGTGCAGCCTCTGGAAGAGGGGCTGAAGGACTATCAGGCGTGGGCGACGGGCCTGCGCCGCGACGAGTCCCCGACCCGCGCGAACACGCCGGTGGTCGGCTGGGACGACAAGCGCCGGAAGGTGAAGATCTCCCCCATCGCCCGCTGGACCCAGGACGACGTGGACGCCTACGTCGCCGAGCACGGCGTGCTGACCAACCCGCTGCTGATGGACGGTTACACCTCCGTCGGCTGCGCCCCCTGCACCCGCCGGGTGCTGGAGGGCGAGGACGCGCGGGCCGGCCGCTGGGCGGGTCGCGGCAAGACCGAGTGCGGGCTGCACGGCTGACCATGACAGCGCCTTCGACGCATCCGACCCCCCTGACGCCCCCGGCGCCACGGACGACGCCCTCGCCGCATCCGACGAACCAGGAGATCCACGTGACGACCGGAGCCACCGTCTGGCTCACGGGTCTGCCGAGCGCCGGCAAGACCACCATCGCCCATGAACTGGCCGGCCGGCTGCGCACCGAGGGCCACCGGGTCGAGGTGCTCGACGGCGACGAGATCCGCGAGTTCATCTCCGCGGGCCTCGGCTTCTCCCGCGAGGACCGGCACACCAATGTGCAGCGCATCGGCTTCCTCGCCGAACTGCTCGCCCGTAACGGGGTACTGGCCCTGGTCCCGGTGATCGCGCCCTACGCCGACAGCCGGGAGGCGGTGCGCAAACGCCACCAGGAGGGCGGAGCGGCGTACATCGAGGTGCATGTGGCGACCCCGGTGGAGGTGTGCAGCGAGCGGGACGTGAAGGGGCTGTACGCCCAGCAGGCCGCCGGTGAGCTGACCGGGCTGACCGGCGTGGACGACCCGTACGAGGAGCCCGAGGCGCCGGATCTGCGGATCGAGTCGCAGCACCAGAGTGTGCGGGAGTCCGCCGCTTCGGTGTACGCCCTGCTGAGCGAAAGGGGACTGGCATGACGGCCGTGGCCACGGTGACGGAGACCGGAAGTCCGTACGCCCTCTCGCATCTGGACGCGCTGGAGTCCGAGGCGGTCCATATCTTCCGTGAGGTGGCGGGTGAGTTCGAGCGGCCGGTGATTCTGTTCTCCGGCGGCAAGGACTCCATCGTCATGCTGCATCTGGCGCTGAAGGCGTTCATGCCCGCGCCGGTGCCCTTCTCGCTGCTGCACGTGGACACCGGGCACAACTTCCCCGAGGTCCTCGCCTACCGGGACCGCGCGGTCGAACGGCACGGACTGCGGCTCCATGTCGCCTCCGTGCAGGACTACATCGACCGGGGAGTGCTGCGGGAGCGTCCGGACGGCACCCGCAACCCGCTCCAGACGGTGCCGCTGACCGAGAAGATCCAGGACGAGAAGTTCGACGCGGTGTTCGGCGGCGGGCGGCGCGACGAGGAGAAGGCGCGGGCGAAGGAGCGGGTGTTCTCGCTGCGCGATGAGTTCTCCCAGTGGGACCCGCGCCGCCAGCGCCCCGAACTGTGGAACCTCTACAACGGACGGCACGCCCCCGGCGAACACGTCCGAGTGTTCCCCCTCTCCAACTGGACCGAGCTGGATGTGTGGCAGTACATCGCCCGTGAGGGCATCGAGCTGCCGGACATCTACTTCGCGCACGAGCGGGATGTGTTCCTGCGCGGCGGGATGTGGCTGACGGCCGGGGAGTGGGGCGGGCCCAGGGACGGCGAGAGCGTCGAGAAGCGGCTGATCCGCTACCGCACGGTCGGTGACATGTCCTGCACGGGCGCGGTCGACTCCGACGCGACCACGCTGGACGCCGTGATCGCCGAGATCGCCGCCTCCCGGCTCACCGAGCGCGGCGCCACCCGCGCCGACGACAAGCTCTCCGAGGCCGCGATGGAAGACCGCAAGCGCGAGGGGTACTTCTAGCCATGAGCACCACGACGACCGAGGAACTCTCGGCCACCACGCTGCTGCGGTTCGCCACCGCCGGTTCCGTCGACGACGGCAAGTCCACCCTGGTCGGGCGGCTGCTGCACGACTCCAAGTCGGTCCTGTCCGACCAGTTGGAGGCGGTGCAGCGGGTCTCCGCGAGCCGGGGCCAGGACGGCCCGGACCTCGCGCTGCTCACCGACGGGCTGCGCGCCGAGCGCGAACAGGGCATCACCATCGACGTGGCGTACCGCTACTTCGCCACCACCCGACGCCGCTTCATCCTCGCCGACACCCCCGGCCACGTGCAGTACACCCGCAACATGGTCACCGGCGCCTCCACCGCCGAACTCACCGTCATCCTCGTCGACGCCCGCAACGGCGTCGTCGAACAGACCCGCCGCCACGCCGCCATCGCCGCCCTCCTGCGCGTCCCGCACGCCGTGCTCGCGGTGAACAAGATGGACCTGGTCCGCTGGGACGAGAAGGTGTTCGCGGCGATAGCCGAGGAGTTCACGGCGTACGCCACCGAACTGGGCGTCCCCGAGGTCACCGCGATCCCGATCTCGGCGCTGGACGGGGACAACGTGGTGGAGCCGTCCGCGCACATGGACTGGTACGGCGGCCCGACCGTCCTGGAGCATCTGGAGACCGTGCCGGTCAGCCATGATCTGGCGCACTGCCACGCGCGGCTGCCCGTGCAGTACGTGATCCGGCCGCAGAGCGCCGAGCACCCCGACTACCGGGGGTACGCCGGACAGATCGCGGCGGGCACCTTCCGGGTCGGCGACGAGGTGACCGTGCTGCCATCCGGGCGGAGCACCACGGTCAGCGGCATCGATCTGCTGGGCAGGCCGGTCGACGCGGCCTGGACCCCGCAGTCGGTGACGCTGCTGCTCGCCGACGACATCGACATCTCGCGCGGCGATCTGATCGTGCCCGCGGCGGACGCGCCGGCCACCACCCAGGACGTGGAGGCGACCGTCTGCCATGTCGCCGACCAGCCGCTGACGGTCGGGCACCGGGTGCTGCTCAAGCACGGCACCCGCACGGTCAAGGCGATCGTGCGGGACATCCCGTCCCGGCTGACGCTGGACGATCTGTCGCTGCACCCGCACCCGGGGCAGCTCGTCGCCAACGACATCGGCCGGGTCAAGATCCGTACCGCCGAGCCACTGCCCGCCGACTCCTACGCGGACTCGCGGCGCACCGGCTCCTTCATCCTGATCGACCCGGCGGACGGCACCACCCTCACCGCGGGCATGGTCGGCGAGTCGTTCGCCGCGCCCGAGCCGGTACGGGACGCCGCCGACGACGACGGATGGGACTTCTGACATGAGTGGGACCGAAAGAGGCCGGATCGAGATGGGTGGGGGCGGCTGACATGACGTCGACCGATTTCTTCTCCACGTTCGCGAAAGAGGGCGGTCGCGTCGGCAGCGGCACCCTCGGCAGCGGACAGGGCGGGGTGGCGCGATGTGCGTGAACCGTGCGACCTCCGCGATGCCCTGTCCGATGACCACCGCACTGCGCCACGCGCCCCGCGCGCGGCGAAAACCAGCCGACCTCCCGGCCACACCCTGAAAAGGCCGTGACCGCCGGGCCACCGAGAGGAACACCTCCCGTGCCTGCCAGAAACGCCCTCCGCCGCTCGCTCGCGGCGATAGCCGCGCTCCCGCTGCTCACCCTCGCCGCCTGCGGCTATGGCTCCGAGTCCACGGACAATGACACCACCGAGGTCGCGGCCGGGGCGGAGAAGATCGACGGTCTGGACTCGGTCCGGATCGGGTACTTCGGGAATCTGACCCACGCGACCGCGCTGGTCGGCCGCGAACAGGGCATCTTCCAGGACGAACTGGGCGCCACCAAGCCCGAGTACTCCACCTTCAACGCGGGCCCCTCGGAGATCGAGGCCCTGAACTCCGGCTCGATCGACATCGGCTGGATCGGCCCCTCCCCCGCCATCAACGGCTACACCCAGTCCGACGGCAAGAACCTGCGGATCATCAGCGGTTCGGCGTCCGGCGGCGTGAAGCTGGTGGTCAACCCGGACAAGATCAAGACCCTGGAAGACATCAAGGGCAAGAAGATCGCCACCCCGCAGCTCGGCAACACCCAGGACATCGCGTTCCTCAACTGGATCAAGGAACAGGGCTGGGAGGTCGACGCGGAGTCCGGCAAGGGCGATGTCTCGGTGGTCCGCACCGAGAACAGCGTGGCCCCCGACGCCTACAAGTCCGGTTCCATCGACGGCGCCTGGGTGCCGGAGCCGACCGCCTCGAAGCTGGTCGCCGAGGGCGCGAAGGTGCTGCTGGACGAGGCCACGCTGTGGCCGGACGAGAAGTTCGTGATCACGAACATCATCGTGTCGCAGAAGTTCCTCAGCGAGCACCCGGCGGCCGTGGAGGCCGTGCTGACGGCCGCGGTGAAGACCAACAAGTGGATCAACGACAACCCGGGCGAGGCGAAGGCGTCCGCGAACGCGCAGCTGGAGGCCGACACCGGCAAGCCGCTGCCCGCCGACGTGATCGACCCGGCGTGGGAGTCCATCCAGATCACCAATGACCCGCTGGCCGCCACCTTGAACACCCAGGCGGAGCACGCGGTCCAGGCCGGTCTGCTGGAGGCGCCCGACCTGACCGGGATCTACGACCTCACGCTGCTGAACAAGGTGCTCGCCGCCGAGGGCGAGGCCACCGTGGAAGACGCCGGGCTCGGCGTCACTTCGTAAGCCCCGATGACATCCCAGGAGGTGACGACCATGGTTACGACGACCCTCACCAAGGCCGCCGGCGCCGGCACGTCGGCGGAGCACGCCGCCCGTATCGAACATGTCTCGAAGTCCTTCGCAGGCCCCGCCGGGCAGCAGCTCGTCCTGGACGACATCACTCTCGATGTCGCTCCGGGTGAGTTCGTCACCCTCCTGGGAGCCTCGGGCTGCGGCAAGTCCACCCTGCTGAACCTGGTGGCGGGCCTCGACCGGCCCAGCGCCGGCGCCATCACCACCGACGGCCGGCCGGCGCTGATGTTCCAGGAGCACGCGCTGTTCCCGTGGCTGACCGCGGGCAAGAACATCGAGCTGGCCCTGAAGCTCGGCGGGGTGGCCAAGCCGGTGCGGCGCGAGCGCGCCGAGGAACTGCTGGCGCTGGTCCGGCTCCAGGGGGCGTACGGCAAGCGGGTGCACGAGCTGTCCGGCGGGATGCGCCAGCGGGTCGCGCTGGCCCGGTCGCTGGCGCAGGACAGCAGGCTGCTGCTGATGGACGAGCCGTTCGCGGCGCTCGACGCGATCACCCGGGACGTGCTGCACGACGAGCTGACCCGGATCTGGAGCGAGACGGGCGTCTCGGTGCTGTTCGTGACGCACAACGTGCGCGAGGCGGTGCGGCTCGCCCAGCGGGTGGTGCTGCTGTCGTCGCGGCCGGGCCGGATCGCCCGCGAATGGACCGTGGACATTCCGCAGCCGCGCCGCATCGAGGACGCGGACGTCGCGGAGCTGTCCCGGGAGATCACCGAAGAACTGCGTGGGGAGATCCGCCGTCATGGCCAGCACTGACACGACCGTCGCCAAGGACGGCAGAGACGGCCGGGACCGCCACGATCAGGCCGGTGTCGAGGCGGGGCTCGACGCCCTGGACACGGTCCAGACCGGCCGTACGCCCTGGCGCACCACCCTGGTGCAGAAGGTCCTGCCGCCGGTCACCGCCATCGTGCTGGTGGTGGCGGTGTGGCAGGCGCTGATCTCGTTCGGCGTGGTCGACGACCCGAGCAAGCTGCCCTCGCCCGGGGATGTGTGGAGCGAGGTCGAGAGCGCCTGGCTCAAGGGCGATCTCATCGGCTACATCTGGACGAGTGTCTCGCGCGGTCTGCTCGGCTTCCTGCTCGCGCTGTCGATCGGCACCCCGCTGGGGCTGCTGGTGGCGCGGGTGCGGTTCGTGCGCGCCGCCATCGGCCCGATCCTGTCCGGGCTCCAGTCGCTGCCGTCGGTGGCGTGGGTGCCGCCGGCCGTGATCTGGCTGGGCCTGAACAACCAGATGATGTACGCGGTGATCCTGCTCGGCGCGGTGCCGTCCATCGCGAACGGGCTGGTCTCGGGCGTGAACCAGGTGCCGCCGCTGTTCCTGCGGGCGGGCCGCACGATGGGCGCGACGGGGCTGAAGGGCACCTGGCACATCGTGATGCCGGCCGCGCTGCCGGGCTATCTGGGCGGTCTGAAGCAGGGCTGGGCGTTCTCCTGGCGGTCGCTGATGGCCGCCGAGATCATCGCGTCCTCGCCGGATCTCGGCGTCGGGCTCGGCCAGTTGCTGGAGAACGGGCGCAACACCAGCTCCATGTCCATGGTGTTCCTCGCGATCCTGCTGATCCTGACCGTCGGTATCGCCATCGACCTGCTGATCTTCAGTCCGCTGGAGCGGCGGGTGCTGCGCAGCCGCGGGCTGCTCGTGAAGAGCTGATCACCATGGTCCAGGAACCCGTGCTCCTCGTCATCGCCCACGGCAGCCGTGATCCGCGGCACGCCGCGACCGTGCACGCCCTCGTGGAGCGCGTACGGTCGCTGCGGCCGGGGCTGCGGGTGGAGACCGGGTTCCTGGACTTCAACATCCCCTCCGTGCGGGGGGTGCTGCGCTCGCTGGCGGCGGAGGGCGTTCGGGACGTGGTGGCGCTGCCGCTGCTGCTGACCCGGGCGTTCCACGCGAAGGCGGACATCCCGGCGGTACTGCGGGAGGCTCCGCCGGGGCTGCGGATCCGGCAGGCCGGCGTTCTCGGCCCGTCCCCGCTGCTGCTCTCCGCGCTGGAACGGCGGCTGTACGAGGCCGGGTTGACGCCGGGCGACAAGGCGTCGACGGGGGTGGTGCTGGCCTCCGCCGGGTCCACCGACCCGGAGGCCATCGCGGTGATCGAGTCGATCGCGCGGCAGTGGTGGCGCAGCGGGTGGTACGCCGTGCGGCCGGCGTTCGCGTCGGCGCGGCTGCCGCGGACCGAGGACGCGGTGGCGCGGCTGCGGGCGCTCGGGTGTGCGCGGGTGGCTGTGGCGCCGTATGTGCTGGCGCCGGGGTTTCTGCCGGACCGGATCGCGCGGGGGGCGGGCGGGGCGGATGTCCTCGCGGATGTGCTGGGGGACTCCGTCGAGGTGGCTCGGGTGGTGCTGCGGCGGTTCGAGGAGGTGGAGGTCTCTTCGGGGGTCGCGGCGGTGGGGGCGTGAGGTGGCGGGCGGGTGCGGGTCGGTGGGGACTGGTCGCGCAGTTCCCCGCGCCCCTGGGAGCCTTGGCCGTGCCGCGTGCTACCGGCTCGCGGTGTCGGTGGTCAGTTCGACCAGTTTGAGGACCGTGTTCCAGTTGCGGGTGGTGGCGGTCAGGCCGCTGGTGTGGCGTGGTCCGGCGAGGGTGTCGGCGAGTTTGGAACGGCCCAGGCCGTTCGGGGCGTAGAGGTAGAGGGCTCGGTCGCCCAGGCGGAACTCCTCGGGGAGGAAGGCCGCGCGGTCGAGGCCCGTGTAGCGGGAGTCGTCCACCGGCCCGGAGAAGTACGTGACGTGGAGTTGCTTGGCCTCCAGGTCGGCGGCCGGGTAGGGGCAGGCGTCGGCGATCGCCCTCAGATAGGCGTGGTCGCGGACCAGGAGATCGACCGGGAATCCGAAGTGCCGCTCGATGGCCCGGGCGAGTTCCGCGGCGAGAGACTCCTCGTCGCCGTGGGACGCGGTGAACACGGCCTGGCCGCTCTGGAGGTAGGTCCGGACCCCGAGATGACCGAGACCCTCCATCAGGGTGCGCAGTTCGGCCATCGGGACCTTGCGGCTGCCGCCGACGTTGATCCCGCGCAGCAGCGCCGCATAGGTCGTCGTCCGTGTCATCGGGCCACCCTATGCGGCCGTCGTGCCCCGTGGGGGCGGGCACGACGGCCGGTGGTGCTCCGCGCACTCTGGCCGAAAGACGGGCCCCGGATCAACTCCTTCACGCACCTGTGACGTGTCCGACAGGACTCCCTTCATGACAAACCAGGATGTCCGCGAACGGACCGGACCCTGATCCGCGCTCCGTGGACCCCCGATAGGTGTAGGGGGCCGGTGCCCTTCCCCGTCCTCCCCTAAGCGGACGGACCAGGGGTACGGAGGGATGATCCGGGCGCCTCCTCTTTCACCGGGCAGTACGACGAGATGGATTTATCCCGCTCATACCTTCGATGCGAGGGGTGGCGGCGGCAGGCGGCCACCGGGTACGAGGGGGCAGGCCCGTCATGGGGAACCGAAGAGGGAAAGTGCGGGGCGTCGCCGCGCGGGCCGGCGGCTGGAGTGCCCGGCATCGCTGGGCCGCCGTGGGGATCTGGGTGCTGTTCGTGGCGCTGGCGATGGGGCTCGGTTCCGCGGCGGGCACGGTCGAGGTCAAGGACAGCGAGCAGCTCAAGGGGGAGACACGGACCGCGGCGAAGCTGATCGAGGACGCCGGGATCGAGGAACCGGCCGGTGAGACGGTGCTGATCCAGACGAAGGACGGCTCGCTCACGGCCACGGACGACGAGTTCCGCGCCGCCGTCGAGGCGGTGGTCAGGGCCGTCGACGCGACCGGTGAGGTCACGGGCATCACCTCCCCGTACGACACGCGGACCATCTCGGAGGACGGGCGCAGCGCGCTGGTGCAGTTCGACATGCGCGGGGACTCCGACACGGCCGGTGAGCGGGTGCAGCCGGTGCTGGACGCGGTCGGGAAGGTCCAGCAGGAGCATGAGTCGCTGCGGATCGAGGAGATCGGCGGCGCCAGCATGATGAAGACGTTCGACCAGGCGTTCGGCGACGACTTCAAGCAGGCCGAGTACTCGGCGGTGCCGGTGGCCCTGGGCATTCTGCTGATCGCGTTCGGCGCGCTGGTGGCGGCCCTGGTGCCGGTACTGCTGGCGATCACCGCGATCGTCGCCACGATGGGTCTGATGGGGTTGGTGAGCCATCTGATGCCGATGAGCGACACCGCCAACTCCGTGATGCTGCTGGTCGGTCTGGCCGTCGGCGTCGACTACTGCCTGTTCTATCTGCGCCGGGAGCGCGAGGAGCGGCAGGCCGGCCGGGACGCGCGGACGGCGCTGCGGATCGCCGCCGCGACCAGCGGACGCGCCATCGTCGTCTCGGGTGTCACGGTGTGTGTCGCGATGGCGGGCATGCTGTTCACCGGGATCGCCGAGTTCGAGGCGATGGGCCTGGCCTCGCTGATGGTGGTCGCGGTCGCGATGGTCGGCTCGGTGACCGTGCTCCCGGCGGTGCTGTCGCTGCTGGGTGAGCGGGTGGAGAAGGGCAGGGTGCCGTTCCTGCGCCGCCGCAGCGCGGCGGGCAACAGCGGGAGCCGGTTCTGGAGCGCGGTGCTCAAGGGCGTACTGGCCCGGCCGGTGGTGTCGGTCGTGGTGGCGGTCGGCGCGCTGCTGGCGGTGGCGGCGCCCGCGGTCGGCATGAAGACCCAGGACCTCACCCTGGACCAGGAGTTCGGCGACTCGCTGCCGATCGTGCAGACGTACGACCGGGTCAACACGGCCTTCCCGGGCGGCTCGGACCCCGCCGAGGTGGTGGTGAAGGCCGACGACATCAACGCGCCCGAGGTGCGGGCCGCGCTGGCCGACTTCCGTGAGCGGGCGATCAGTTCGGGCGCCTCGCGCGGGCCGGTCGAGATCAGCGTGCACGACGAGGAGAACCTCGCCTTCGTCTATGTCCCGCTGGTCGGCGGCTCCGACCTGGACGAGGCGGGCGCGAGCCTGGACGTCCTGCGCGACGAGGTGCGGCCCGCGACGCTCGGCGAGGTCGAGGGCGTCCAGGCGCCGATCACCGGTCAGGTCGCGGGGTCCAAGGACTTCAGCGATCAGCTGGTGGGCGCGGTGGTCCCGGTGTTCGTCTTCGTGATCCTGTTCGCGTTCGTCCTGATGCTGCTGTCGTTCCGCTCGCTGACCGTCGCGATCACCTCGATCGTGCTGAACCTGCTGTCGGTGGGCGCTGCCTACGGGATTCTCGTCGCCGTCTTCCAGCACGGCTGGGGCGCGTCCCTGGTGGGCGCGGAGGGCGTCGGCGCGATCGTCAGCTGGCTGCCGCTGTTCCTGTTCGTGATCCTGTTCGGCCTGTCGATGGACTACCACGTGTTCGTGGTCTCCCGGATCCGCGAGGCGCGGCTGCGGGGGCGCACCACGAAGGACGCGATCACCCACGGTGTGGTCACCACGGCGGGCGTCGTCACCAGCGCCGCCGTCATCATGGTCGCCGTCTTCGCCATCTTCGGCACGCTGTCCATGCAGTCCATGAAGCAGATGGGGGTGGGCCTCGCGGCGGCGGTCCTGATCGACGCGACGATCATCCGGGGCGTGCTGCTCCCGGCGGTCATGGCCCTGCTCGGCGAGCGCAACTGGTACTTCCCGAACTGGCTCCGCCACCTCCCCGACCTCACTCACGACGAAACCCCGGAACCGGCCGCGCCGCGACGGGAGACCCGGGACGAGGGGGAGCCGGTGAAGGTGTAGGGGGTAGCGCCGGGTGCGGAAGGGCCCGCCGGTTCTCGGGGGAGCCGGTGGGCCCTTCGGACGGGCGTGAGGGTCGACGGGTCCTTCCGGCTGCCTGGAGTGTCAGCCGCACGTCTTCTGCGAGGTGATCTCGGCCCGGGTCAGCGTCTTGCCGGTGCGGGTCATGTACTCGTCGGGGCCGAGCGTGGCCCCGTCCAGCCGGGAGAGGTCGACATAGCCGTCCGCGCCGGTCACCTCCGTACCGCCCGGCCCCGCTTCGACGACCGACACATGGAAGCCCTCGGGGAGTTCGCCCTTCAGCGGCTGTTCCTCGCCGGCGAAGCTGGTGTCCCCGCCGACCACGAACTCCCCCTGGCGCACCGCCTGCGACCGGGGCTGCCGCGCGCTCCAGAGGATCTCCTCCCCGTTGTCCCCCTCGGCCAGGACGCTCGCGCCGAAGACGTCCCCGGGGGCGGGGCGGTCCGGCTCGGGACAGCGCGGCGGGTAGACGATCACGAGCGCGCCCCCGGCGTCCCGCCGGTATCCGAAGTCGGCCGGGTCCGGTGTCCCGCCGGCGCATCCCGCCACGACTGCGCTCAACAGCAGCCCGGACAGGACTAGTTGGGTAGTGGTCCTCATGACCGGCACGGTAGCGGCGGAGGACCGGGGCGGGTGGGGAATCGGCCGGGGGAGGTGATCGGCGCCGGGGGGGGACCCGCCGGGAGGGGACCGTCAGGGGCCCTGACGGGGACCACCGGGGCCCAGGCTCCCAGCGGTTCCCCCGTCAGGGCCCTGTGGGGGGGACCACCGGGAGCCTGGGCCCCCGTCAGAGCCCTGCGGGGACCGCCAGGGGCCCCTGAGAAGACCGCCGGACGCCCGGCGGGAACCGCTAGAACCCCTGGGCGGACCGTCGGGGGCCCTGTGCCCTGGGGAACCGCCGAGGGGGCCCAGCCCGGAGGAACACACCCGGGGCCCGCCCAGAGGGAGCCACGAGAAGGAACCCGCCGGGAACCCACCCGAAGGGGGATCTACCGGGCGAACCCACCGGGAGGCGAACCCACCGGAGGAGAACCCACCGGGGAGGGTGAACCCACCCGAGAGGTAACCCCCCAAGGGCCACCCCCGCCAGGAAACCGCCTACCCCTTCTCCCCCCGAAGCCCGGCGGCAGCCAACTCGGTCTCGATGAGGTCGGCCGCCCGGCGGGTGCCGCCCTCGTCGGTCATCGCGGCCTGGATCTCCCGGAGACGGTCCCGCACCTTCGGGTCGGTGGTCAGGTCCTCGGCGAGGGTGCGCAGGGTGTCGGCGGTGGCCTCCTCCGTGGGGACGACCCTGGCGACGCCGAGCGCCTGGAGCGTCTCCGCGTTGCCGAACTGGTCGGCCGCCTGGGGTACGGCGATCATCGGGGTGGCCGTCGCCAGTCCCTCCTGGCTGCCGCCGGCGCCCGCGTGGGTGAGGAACAGGTCGGCCTCGCGCAGGATCGCCAGTTGGGGAACCCAGTCGTGCACCTCGGCGTTGGCGGGGATCTCGCCCAGTTCGGCGGGGTCCACGTGGCGGCCGATCTGGAGGACGAGATGCCAGCCTGGCCGGTCGCCGAAGGCGCTCAGACAGGCCCGGTAGAACGCGGGCTGCTTGGTGAAGGCGGAGCCCAGCGACACCAGGACGACCTTCCCGGCACCGGCCGGGCGCCGCCAGTCGCCCTGCGCGCGGCGGTCGCCCCGGCAGGCGCCGACGAAGGTGTACACGGAGGTGTCGACCCGGTCGGCGTGCGGCTGGAGGGCCTTGGGGATCAGCACCAGCGAACGGTCCGGGCGGCCCCCGAAGTCGTCCGGGTGCAGCGCCACGCCGTTCTCCTCCAGCCAGGACCGGAAGCGGGCGTAGTACGCCTTGCCGCGTTCGGTCCGTTTGGGCTCCGCCCACATCGGCTCGGCGACCTCCGTCTCGTACCCCTCCCAGGCGACGAGGGACGGCGAGAGCGAGATCGCGGGGACGCCCCACTGGTGGGCGAGGACCCGCGCCGGGTAGGCGGCGATGTCGTACAGCACGAGGTCCGGTGCGTCGCCCGCGTAGGCGGCGCGCAGTTGGGGCAGCGCCTGGATCGCGTCGTCCAGGAACGGCTCCACATTGTCCAGCAGGGTGGAACCCCACGCCTCGGGGTCCGCGTCGGGACCCGGCAGCGTGGAGTTCCACGGTTTCACCTCGGCGCCGGTCCCGGCGACCCGCTCCGCGAAGGCCGGCGGGATCGCGTACGTCACCCGGTGGCCCCGTGCGACCAGCTCGCGGATGACCTCGATGCTGGGGTTCACGTGGCCGTGGGCGGCGATGGAGAACATGGCGATGTGTGCGGGGGTCGTCATGCGGACGACCCTACGCGAGACGAGACGTCTCGTGCAAAGTGATTCTCGGAGTGCCCCGTCGTGGCGCCGCTCCCGCCTCCCCCCTACGCGGTCAGCGCAGCACCTCGTGCAGCCGCAGCCAGCGGGCCGGTGGCACCTCCCCCACCAGCGCCCGCGGGTCGACACGGGCCACCCGGAACGCCGCGTCCACCCGGCGCCGGGGGTGCGCCCGCCGCAGGGAGGCGTGCAGGCTGCCGCCGACCCCGGTGAAGCCCAGCTCCACCAGCCCGCGCCAGCTCGCGTACGCCTCGGCGTCGACCAGCGGTGTGCCGCGCCGCTCGATCCGGATGATCCCGGCGTCCACGCGCGGCACCGGCGTGAAGCTGCGGCGGCCGACGCGGGCGAGCAGCCGCCATTCGTAGCGCGGCCAACTGCGCACGGTCAGCAGGGTCCAGCTGCCGTAGTCGCCGGTGCGCTTGCGGGCGTATTCGAGCTGGGTGAGCAGGGTCGCGTCGGTGAGCGCGGGGGCGCGCAGACACCAGTCCACGACGTCGGCCGTACGGGAGAACGGCACGTTCCCGGCGACCGCGAAGGGCGTGCGCGGCGGGCGGACGGCCAGGAAGTCACCGGCGACGACCTGGACACGCGGGGTGCCGGCGAAGCGGGTGCGCAGTGCGGGGATCAGACCCCGGTCGATCTCGTAGGCGCGCAGCTCCCGGCAGCGCGGGGCCAGGAGACGGGTCAACGCGCCTTTCCCGGCGCCCACTTCCAGGACGAGGGGGGCGGGGTCGCCGTGCGGTACGGCGAGTCGGGCGAGCCGTTCGGCGGCGGCTCGGTCGGTGAGGAAATTCTGCGAGAGCGCACGGGAAGTGCGCGACGGGCGGGCCATGCCTGCGGGTCCTTGTCTTCCGTGAAAGGGGAAATGGGCAGCCGAAGGCCCTGACCGGAAGACAGAAAGAGAGAAAGAGGGGTGGCGAAGGTGGCCCGCGCGGGTCGTGAGGACCCTGGATCAGCGGGTGTCGCGCCCCGGCCCGGTCAGGGCTTCGGGGCAACCACGCACTCGGGTGTAGTGCGTGCAGCCCCGGCCGAGACCGGAGTCGAAAATCGCGTTGCATCCTGCCACGGAGAGCACGCTAGGCAGGGGCGGCGGGGGGCGCAAACGAATTTCGGACCGGCCCGCCCCTGGGGCCCCAGGTCAGCGCTGGTAGCGGGCCAGCACCAGGTTGCCGTCGGTTTCCAGGCGGTGTTCCAGGTCGGCCGCGTCGATCGCTCCGCTGTAGTACTCCTGGAGGGCCGGGGTGGCCACCTTGTCCTTCCATTCGGGGTAGCCCCGTACGGACTGGGCGGGGGCGGGGCGCAGATGGGGGGCGAGGGCGGTGCCGGTGGCCCAGTCGTGGTCGGGGGTGTGCAGGGCCGGGTCGGCGAGGGCGGTCGTGCCGGTCGGGAGCATCCAGTCGCCGAGGGCGAGCCGGACCATGTTGTCCGGCTGGAGGAGGAAGTCGAGGAAGGCCGCCGCCTCCCGCTGATGCGGGCTGTCGGCGGCGATGGACAGGGTCTGCGGGCTGACGCCCTGGGTGAGTCCGTCCGTCCCGGCGGGCGCGGGCAGCACCTGCCAGTCGAAGCCCTCCGGGGCCTGCTGCACGATCTGCTGCCGGTAGGAGAAGCCGAGCGGCACCATCGCGTACCTGCCGCCGAAGAAGCCGGGCAGGGTGTCGGAACCGCCGCTGCCGAGGGTGGTGGGCGAGGCGCTGCCGTCGGCGTCGACCTGGGCGCGGACGGTGTCCGGCACCACCGCGTCGCCCGGCTCGTAACGGATGGTGACCTTGCCGTCGGCGCCCCGGTGGAAGAGCCGGCCGCCGGTCGAGAGGGAGAGGTTGAGGGTGGCCGAGACGGGGTCCTTCAGGGGCCAGGCCACGCCGTACTTTCCGTCCCCGGACAGGGACTTGGTGAGGGTACGGAACTCCGTCCAGGTCCAAGGGGCCTCCGGTGTCGGGATCCGTACCCCGGACTCCGCCAGCCATCGCGCGTTGGCGATCAGCACCCTGGGCTCCTGGAGGAACGGCACCCCGTAGATGCCCTCCCCGAAGGTGGCCGTCTCCCAGGTGTGAGGCGGGATGTCCGATCTGAGCCGGTCCGGCAGCAGATCGGTCAGGTCGGCGAGGTAGCCGCCGTACGCGAAGTCCGCGAGGTCGTCGGAGGCGTCGTGGATGATGTCCGGCGCCTCACCGCCCTCGAAGGAGGTGAGGAGCTGATCGTGCACGCTGTCCCAGCTGCCCTGGACGTACTCCACCTGTACGTCGGGGTGCGTGGCGTTCCACTCCGCGACCAGTTCCCTGTTCACCGCGACGGACTCGTCCTGCCAGGCCAGGGACTGGAAGCGCAGGGTGATCCGCCCGTCGGGGCCCGTGCCCCCTTCGTCGCCGGAGCAGCCTGACAGCAGCAGGGTCAGGGCGGTCGCGAGGGCGGCGCCGAGCCGGGCTCCCCGGGCGATCCGGCGCATCAGCTCTTCACCGCCCCGGCGACCATGCCGCCCGTGATCCGGCGCTGGATGACCGCGAAGACGACCAGCGAGGGCAGGGTGGCGAGGACGGCCGCGGCGGCGAGCGGGCCGAGGTCGGCGACCCCCTCCGCGCCGATGAAATGGGTGAGGATCACGGGCAGCGTCTGTTTCTCCGGGGTCTTGAGCAGCACCAGCGCGAAGAAGAACTCGTTCCACGCCGTGATGAACGCGAACAGGGCCGTCGCCACGATGCCCGGCGCGAGCAGCGGCGCCGTCACCGACACCAGGGTGCGCAGCCGCCCCGCCCCGTCGACGGCCGCCGCCTCCTCCAGCTCCACGGGCACCGCCCGCACATATCCGGTCAGCATCCACAGCGCGAACGGCAGCGCCCACACCACATACACCAGCACCAGCCCCGGCACCGAGTCGATCAGCCGCAGATTCTTCAGCACCAGGAACAGCGGGATGATCACCAGGACGAACGGGAACGCCTGGCTGACCACCACCCACCCGCTCGCCGCCCGCGCCGCCCGGCCGCGCTGCCGGGCCATGACATACGCCATGGGCGTCGCCACCAGTACGGCGACCAGGGCGGCGCCGACCGCCGCGAGCAGGGAGTTGAGCCCGGCCCGCAGCAAGGGCTGCTCCTCGAACGCCTGGCGGAAATTGTCGAGCGTGGGCTGGTCCGGGATCCAGGTGGGATGCAGACTGCCGAGTTCCCGGGGCGGTTTGAACGCGGTGGACAGCAGCCACAGGAACGGGAAGGCGAGGAAGACGAGATAGCCGAGCAGGGCCGCGTACTGGCCCACGCGGGTCGCCGTACGGGTCCTCATGATTCCTCGCCTCCCTTGAGCCTGCCGACCAGGAAGACGGCGAGCACGATCGAGATCAGGGCGACCATCACACAGCCCATGGCCGCCGCGTAGCCGAACTGGCCGTAGCGGAACGCCTCTTCGTAGGCGAAGAGCATCGGCAGCCGGGTGCGCCCGCCGGGGCCGCCGCTGGTGAGGACGTAGACCAGGGCGAAGGCGTTGAAGTTCCAGATGAGGTTGAGCGCGGTGATGGCGAGGGCGATGGGGCGCAGGGCGGGCCAGGTGACCGTGCGGAAGCGGCGCCAGGCGCCGGCGCCGTCGAGGGCGGCGGCCTCGTGGAGTTCGCGCGGGGTGTTCTGGAGCCCGGCGAGCAGGGCGACCGTGGTCTGCGGCATACCGGCCCAGATCCCTACGACGATGACCGCGGGCAGGGCGGTGCCCAGCGAGGCGAGCCAGTCGCGGCCGTCGCCCAGGCCGAGATCGCGCAGGGTCTCGTTGAGGATGCCGGCGTCCGGGCTGTAGACCAGGCGCCACATGATGGCGACGACGACCTCGGGCATCGCCCACGGGACGATGGCCAGGGCCCGGGCGAGCCAGCGCAGCCGCAGCCGCTCGTCGAGCAGCAGGGCGAGGCCGAGGGCCAGCAGGAACTGCGGCACGGTCACCCCGGCGGCCCACACCAGCCCGATCCGGAACGACTCCCAGAACAGGCCGTCCTTGAGCAGATCCTGGAAGTTGAGGGTGCCGATCCATCGGGTGGGCTCGGTCCGGCCCGACTGCGCGTCCGTGAACGCCAGCAGGATCCCGTACAGCAGCGGGCCGACGCTCAGCAGCAGGATGGGGATCAGGGCGGGCAGCACCAGGAACCAGGCGCCGTGGCCGGTGGGCCGCCGCCGGGGCGCCGGGGGCCCGGGCGCGCGGCCTGCTGGGCGCTCGGCCTCGGTCGCCAGTGTCACGTCAGCGGCTCCTTCGCACGATTCGTGACGGTCGGGACCCGGCGGGCCCCCGTCATGGTCGTGAACGCGACCGGGGCCGTCAAGACACCGCGCGCCGACGTTGACCTGTGCGAATGCGACACTGGCCGGTGCGTGGCGGGAACACGACCCCGCCCGGCGCGGCTGGGAAGCGATCACGGAGGCGGACGATGGACGAGGCACGGGCGCGGGACGTACTGGGCCAGGCGCGGGTGCTGCCCGGGCCGGTGCGGGACGCGCGGCTGCTCGCCCTCGGCGAGAACGCCGTGTTCGCGGCCGGTGACCTGGTGGTCAAGGTGGGGCGCGACGCCGAGCTGCTCGACCGGGCACGCCGGGAGGTGGCCGTCGCGGGGTGGCTGGCCGGGGCGGGGGTGCCGGCGGTGCGGGCGGCGGAGCCCGAGCCGCGGCTGGTGGCGGGGCATCCGGTGACGGTGTGGTGGCGGCTGCCGGACGCCGTACGGGCCGCCGGGCCGCGGGATCTGGCCGAACTGCTGCGGGTGGTGCACGCACTGCCCGCTCCTCCCTTCGCGCTTCCCCGGCGGGAACTGCTGGGTGGGGTGGAACGGTGGCTGCGGCTGGCCGGGGACGCGGTCGATGCGGCGGACGCGGCGTATCTGCGGGAGCGGCGGGACGGGTTCGCCGCCGCGGCGGCCGGGCTGACGCCCCATCTGCCGCCCGGGCCGATCCATGGGGACGCGCTGCCGCGCAATGTCCATGTCGGGGCCGATGGTCCGGTCCTGGTGGACCTGGAGACCTTCTCCTCGGACCTGCGTGAGCATGATCTGGTGGTGATGGCTCTGTCGCGCGACCGGTACGGCCTGCCTGCCGGCGGCTATGAGTCCTTCGTCTCCGCCTATGGGTGGGATGTGCGGGAGTGGGAGGGGTGCGGGGTGCTGCGGGGCGCCCGGGAGACAGCGAGCTGCGCGTGGGTGGCGCAGCACGCGCCCGGTAATCCCGCGGCCCTGACGGAATTCCGCCGCCGCGTGCGGTCCCTGCGGGACGGGGATGAGTCGGTGCGCTGGTATCCGTTCTGAGCGTCACGGCGTTTCACTCACCGGCGCCGGCCGGGTGCCTCCCCGCAGCGATGGCCGGATAGCGGCGGGGCGGGAGCACGCCGGTCAGCCCCAACCCCTCAGGGGCGCGGGGAACTGCGCGACCAGCCCCCACTCAGCCGCACCCGGACGACCCGCACGCCCCCCTCAGACCGTCTCCGTCAGCTCCCGTATCGGCCATGTCGTGTCCACCACCGCCGCCGTCTCCCCCTTCCCCCGCAGGAAGTGCTGGAAGTCCACGGCCCATTCGGCGTACCACTCCACCTGGCGGTGGTGCAGTTCGGCCGGGCCGAGGGACGCGACCTTGGGATGCCGGGCGGCTATCGCGCAGGCGAGCCGCGCCGCGGCGACCGCGTCCGCCGTGGCGTTGTGGGCGGCGTCCAGCCGGACGCCGTACTCCGCGCAGACCGCCTCAAGGTTGCGCTTGCCGCGCCGGTAGCGGTCGGCCCAGCGGTCGATGGTGTACGGGTCGATGACCGGTGCGGGCTCGCCGCCGAGGCGCTCGCGCAGCGACGGCAGGCCATGGCGGCGCAGCTCCGCGCTGAGCAGGGTCAGATCGAACGTCGCGTTGTAGGCGACGACCGGGACGCCCGTCTTCCAGTACGTCGTCAGCGCGGCGGCGATGGCGTCGGTCACCTGGTCGGCCGGGCGGCCCTCCGCCGCCGCGCGCTCGCCGGTGATGCCGTGCACCGCCACCGCGTCCGGCGGGATGGGGACGCCCGGGTCGGCGAGCCACTCCCGGCGTCCCAGAACCTGCCCGGCGCGGACCTCGATCACGGCGCCCGTGACGATCCGCGCCTCGCACGGGTCCGTCCCCGTCGTCTCCAGGTCGAAGCCGATCAGCAGCTCCCGGTGCCAGGCCATGACAGGTCCCCTCTTCTTGGTGGTGCTCTCCCCCAGTGATCTCCACCTTCGCACGGGCCACTGACAATCAGAGGGGCAGGTTCCGCTTGGCCGCCCCGACCGGGCCTCGCATACCGGACGCTTCCCGACAGTTCACGACACCGGTCGTGAATCCGCCCAGGCCAGTTCGAACTCCTCGCGGTAGGTCGGGAAGAGACCGCCGTCATCCGCGTCGCCGGGCTCGTCGGGCTTGAGGACGCGTCCGCTGTTGCGCAGGACCAGGACCGGTGCCTCCATGCCCCGGGTGGCGCGCAGATAGGACTGGACGACGGCGATGCCGTCGCTGCCGTCGCCGTCGACGAGGTACGCGGTGAAGCGCGGGGTCTCGTCGTACACCTGGATCTCGAAGGCGCCGGGGTCGCGCAGCCGGGCGCGGACCCGGCGCATGTGCAGGATGTTCATCTCCACCGCGCGGCTCAGCTCACCCCGCTTGAGGCCCAGTTCGCGCTCGCGGCGCTTGACCGCGCTGGAGGCGGGATTGAGGAAGAGCAGGCGGGCCCGGCAGCCGGCCTCGGCGAGGCGGACCAGGCGGCGGCCGGAGAAGTTCTGCACCAGCAGGTTCAGGCCGATACCGAGGGCGTCGAGGCGGCGGGCGCCGCCGAAGATGTCCTCGGCCGGGAACCGGCGCAGCAGCCGCACCCGGTCGGAGTGGACGGCCACCACGTCCGCGTAGCGGTCGCCGACCAGGTCCTCCACGGCGTCCGTCGGCAGCCGTCGCGCGGACGGCACGTCACCGCCCGCGCCGAGCATCTCCAGCAGCCGTGCGGAGGCCCGCTCGGCCTGGTTGAGCACGGCCTGGGACAGCGCGCGGTTGCGGGAGACGACATTGCGGGTGACCTCCAGCTCGTCGAGCGCCAGCTCGACGTCCCGGCGGTCGTCGAGGTAGGGCTCGAAGCACGGCCAGTGCTGCACCATCAGCTCGCGCAGCTGCGGGAGGGTGAGGAAGCTGAGGACGTTGTCGTCGTCCGGGTCGAGCAGATAGCCCTTGCGGCGGCTGACCTCACGGACGGCGACCGCGCGCTGCACCCATTCCTGGCCCACGGGCCCGGCGGCGGCGACCACCCAGTCGTCGCCGTGGACGGGTTCATAGATCGGGCGGATCAGGGCGGAGACCACCGCGCGCAGCCGCTGTTCGACGAGGTTCAGCCAGATGTAGGCCCGGCCGGCGCGCTGGGCGCGGGTACGCACCTCCAGCCAGGCCTCGGCGCCCCAGTCCAGCTCGGAGCCTATGGACCCGGTCCCCATCGGCCGGGCCAGGGACACCGTGCCGGGCTGGACATCCGCCGTGTTGCCCTCGTGACGGTCGTCACCAGGGGGCAACTCCAGCCCACCCGAGCCCACCCGCGCACCGCCTTCCGCTCCCCCGAGCTGTCCCTGTGTCAACGATCAAGGAAGGGTACTCCGGGAGCGGCGGGCGGTGCAGCCGGATGGACAGGGTCGTTTCTCAACGGCCGCCCCGGACCTGACCGTTCTGACCGGCCAGCTCCTTGGGCGTGAGCGGATTCATAGCGGTCACGTCCCTCGGGACCAGGGAGAAGCCCTGCCAGTGCACCGGCATGGGCTGCTGGTCCTCGTCGCGCGCTATGTGATGGAAGCCGACGTTGACCCAGGTCACGGGGTTGGTCAGGGTCTGGCCGTTGACCCATTTGTCGACACTCTTGCCCGCGCCGGTACCGCAGTTGAGCGGGTTGTTGCTGGCGAACTGCTCGCACTTGTTGTACTGGGTGAAGTACACGTCGTGCTGGGAGAAGGACCGGCCCGGGTACGTGCTGGTGGGGCCCTGGACGATCTCGTAGGAGCGGGGGTGGCCGTCCTTGTTCTTGCCGGTGTTGCTGACCACGCGCCACCAGCGCATGTTCCTGCTGTCGCCGGCCAGCTCCTTGGTGATCTTGGTGAGGGTGGTCCTGTTGGTCGGGCCGCGGCCGGCCGTGGCCGGGCTCACCTTGGAGTCGTACTGCTCGACGCGGGCCTTGGAGGAGCCGTCCAGGCCGAAGTTGAGCCGCCAGAAGACATTGTGGCTGTGGCTGGTGGCGTACGACTTGGCGCCCTTGCCGATGGGCCAGCCGCGGCCGTCACCGGCGTCGTAGTCCTCGGGCGCGAGGGAGCCGGTGGCGCCGACGTTCATGTTGATGGTGCCATCGTCCGCGAAGCGCCACTCGGTGATGTACTCGTACCAGCCGACCTGGTTGACCGTGTACACGAGCAGATCGGTGCCCTGCTTCTGGTAGACCTTGCCCGCCGTGTCGCCCTGCATGCGGTACGCGTGTCCGCGCGCGCGTGTGGTGGTGCACAGGCCCTTGACGTCCGCGTTCTGCGGGTCCCACGCCTCGGGCACGCGGACCGTGCGGATCTTTCCGCCGGGGCACTCGGCGGGGGCCAGCGGCAGCAGGCCGGAGCCGAAGAAGTAGCTGGTGAGGTCGTCGTACTCGTTCTTGCCGTCGTCGTAGGGCACATGGATCTGGCCGAGCTTGGCGCTGTTGAGGACCTTGATCGGCTTGGTCTCGCCGGGGGGCTGGTAGGAGACGTCCTCCAGCACCAGGCCCGCCTTGCTCTCGTAGCGCCAGCACATCCGCCAGGTGGTGCCGCCCGTGAGTTTCTGCTCGATGCGGTAGGCGGCGCTGCACGCGGGGGCCGGGGCGGCGGCGCGGGGCTGGGCGGCGGCGGGTCCGGCACCGGCCGTGAGCCCGCCGGTGAGGGTGGCCAGGGCGAGGCCCGCCGCGGCCGTGCGGGCACGGCTGATTCTGTTGACACGCATGAAGGAACTACTCCCTTGCGTAAGGAGTGAGGAAGACGAACAAGGAGGGGGGAAGGAGGCGGACGCCCCGTCAGGGCTTCAGCGTGCCGACCTTGCCGGTGCTGAGGTTGATCACGAAGGAGCGGGCGTCGATCCAGGGCCCGTTGATCACCTTCGGGAACAGCCGGGCGCAGCGCTGCTCGCCGCAGGTGTCGAGCGCCGCGGACTGGGCGCCGGGCGCGGCCCGGTACACCATGGCGGTCACGCGCAGCTGGTCGGTGGAGGTCAGCGCCTTGCTGGTGGCGTCCTGGTAGTCCGCCCCAAGGCCCGCGCCGAGCGGGTCGGCGAGCAGCAGTTCGGTCGCCCTCGTCGTCTCCGCGTGGGTCAGCGGGGGCTGCACCCCGCGCTGGGTGCCGGTCCGCTCGACCTTGCCCGTGTCGAGATTGACGGTCCTGGTGACGAGGGTGTCGTCCCGGTAGTCGTAGAACGAGACGTCCGCGCGGCGGGGCGCGTTCGGCTTGTCCAGGTCGGCCGTGTCGGGTTCGGCGAGGTCGGTGCCGAGCCGTTCGGGGCCGCGTTCCCCGTCCACGCTCTCGCTGGAGCGCAGCAGTTGCCGGTCGAGCGCGATCTGTTCGACGCGGCTCAGTTCGTCGTCGGTGAGCGGGTCGCGGCCCTTGCCGCGCTCGCCCTGGACGGGCGCCGCCTCGACGGTGCCCGGTGCCACCGCGCCGCTCTCCTCGCCCGCCGCGCCCCCGTCGGCGGGCTGTCCGGACTCTCCGGCCGGCTGTCCTGCCGCCTGTCCGGCGGGCTGTGTTCCCTGGGTGCCGGACGGTGTGTCGTCGGCGCCGGCCGTGCCCGGCAGCGTGACGGCGACCATCGCGGCGGTCCCGGCGACGGCTATGCCCGCGCCGGCCATCACCTTGCCCAGGTGTCGGCGCATCATCTTGCGCACATTTCCCCCTGCTCCCCCTTCGTGTCGCGGGAGTGAGTGTTGCCCCATCGGGTTCGGCCCCCCGCGAACGGCGCTGGTCGGGGGGGGGGCGGCCGCGGGCGGGCCCCCGCCCGCGGGGGGGGCGCGGCGCCGGGGCGGGGGCCCCAGCTCGCGGCGC
>NZ_JBHYUG010000024.1:63254-73713 GCF_042749375.1 Streptomyces sp. NPDC059477
CTCTCTGTGGGTGTGGGGGTCTTGCGCCCCCCGGGGGGGGCCCCCCCGCCGCGGGGGGGGGGGGGGGGGCGCGCGCCGCACCCGCCCGCCCCCCCCCCGCGCCGGTCACGGCGGGCCAGGTCGCCCGGTAAGAGGGAGCTGGGTCAGGGGAGGTTCCCTCACTTTCGTGGAGACTCGGCGCGCAAGGCGCCCCCAGGTGGGGGCCGCACCTGAAAGAGTCGTGACCATGCAGGTCTGGCCTGGAGAGGCGTATCCCCTCGGTGCCACGTACGACGGCGCCGGTACCAACTTCGCGGTCTTCACGGAGGCCGCGAACCGAGTCGAGCTGTGTCTGCTGCACGACGACGGCTCCGAGACGGCCGTGGAGCTGCGCGAGGCCGACGCGTTCGTCCGGCACGCCTATGTGCCGGGCGTCATGCCGGGCCAGCGCTACGGCTTCCGGGTGCACGGACCGTACGTCCCGGAGCGCGGGCAGCGCTGCAACTCGGCGAAGCTGCTGCTCGATCCGTACGCGCGGGCGGTGGCCGGGCAGGTGCGGTGGGGCGAGGAGGTGTACGGCTATCACTTCGGCTCGCCGGAGCGGCGCAACGACCTGGACTCGGCGCCGCACACCATGTCGTCGGTGGTGGTGAACCCGTACTTCGACTGGGGCGACGACCGCCGGCCGCGGACCGAGTACCACCACACGGTGATCTACGAGGCCCATGTCAAGGGTCTGACCATGCGGCACCCGGGGCTGCCGGAGGAGCTGCGCGGCACCTACGCGGCGCTCGCCCATCCGGCGGTCATCGGACATCTGACCGATCTCGGGGTGACGGCCCTGGAGCTGATGCCGGTGCATCAGTTCGTGAACGACCACCGGCTGGTCGACATGGGGCTGAACAACTACTGGGGCTACAACACCATCGGTTTCTTCGCCCCGCACAACGCGTACGCGTCCTGGGGCGACCGCGGGCAGCAGGTGCTGGAGTTCAAGTCGGCGGTCAAGGCGCTGCACGAGGCCGGGATCGAGGTGATCCTGGACGTGGTCTACAACCACACCGCCGAGGGCAACCATCTGGGCCCCACGCTGTCCTTCAAGGGCCTGGACAACGCGTCGTACTACCGGCTGATGGCCGATCACCGCTACTACATGGACACCACCGGCACCGGCAACAGCCTGCTGATGCGCTCACCGCACGTGCTCCAGCTGATCATGGACTCGCTGCGGTACTGGGTGACCGAGATGCATGTCGACGGGTTCCGCTTCGATCTGGCGGCGACGCTGGCCCGGCAGTTCCACGAGGTGGACCGGCTGTCGTCGTTCTTCGACCTGGTGCAGCAGGACCCGGTGGTCTCCCAGGTGAAGCTGATCGCCGAGCCGTGGGACGTGGGCGAGGGCGGCTACCAGGTGGGCAACTTCCCCCCGCTGTGGACCGAGTGGAACGGCAAGTACCGCGACACCGTACGGGACCTGTGGCGGGGCGAGCCGCGCACGCTCGCGGAGTTCGCGTCCCGGCTGACCGGCTCCTCCGATCTGTACCAGGACGACGGGCGGCGCCCGCTGGCCTCGATCAACTTCGTCACCTGCCACGACGGGTTCACGCTGCGCGACCTGGTGTCGTACGACGAGAAGCACAACGAGGCCAACGGCGAGGGCAACCGGGACGGCGAGAGCCACAACCGGTCGTGGAACTGCGGGGCGGAGGGCGACAGCGACGATCCGGGGGTACGGGCGCTGCGGGCCCGGCAGATGCGCAACTTCGTCGCCACGCTGATGCTGTCCCAGGGGGTGCCGATGATCAGCCACGGCGACGAGTTCGCCCGCACCCAGCACGGCAACAACAACGCCTACTGCCAGGACAGCGAGCTGGCGTGGGTGCGGTGGCCGAAGAAGACGGACCCGGACGACGCGGGGCTGCTGGAGTTCACCCGGGCGATGGTGTGGCTGCGCCGGGACCATCCGGTCTTCCGGCGGCGGCGCTTCTTCCACGGGCGGCAGGTGGAGGGCACCCACGACGAGCTGTCCGACATCGCCTGGTTCACCCCTTCGGGAAAGGAGATGACCCGGCGGGACTGGGACTCGGCGCCCGCCCTGGCGCTGACCGTGTTCCTCAACGGCAACGCGATCTCGGAGCCGGGGCCGCGCGGGGAGCGGATCGCCGACGACTCCTTCCTGCTGCTGTTCAACGCCTCGCCGCGCACACTGGAGTTCGCGGTGCCCGTGGACCACGGGCAGCAGTGGCAGATCGTGGTGGACACCGCCCGCCCCGACCCGGTGCCGCCGGGCACCGGCCCCAAGGTGCGGGCGGGCGAGCGGCTGACGCTGGTGGACCGGAGCATGACGGTGTTGCAGCGGCCTGCCTGAGGGCGGCGCCCCCGCGGCGCCCCGCCGCTCCGCCGCCGGCGCGTCGGCTCACGGCTGCTCGAACAGGCCCTGTCCCCGGCGGGGGAACGCCACGGTGATGTCCAGGCCGCCCTCCGGGCCCTGCTCGGTGATGATGCGGGCGCGGTGCGCGCTGGCGATGGCGGCCACGATGGACAGGCCCAGGCCATGGCCGGAGGCGCGGGCCGAGCGATGCCCGAGGCGCTGGAAGGGCTGGTAGAGCAGGGGGATGGACTCGCGGGGGATCACGGGGCCGCTGTTCACCACCCGGACCTGCGGGGTGCCGCCCTGCATGCCGGTGGTCACCCGGATCCAGCCGCCGGGGTTGGTGTAGCGCTGGGCGTTGCCGACGAGATTGGTCACCAGGCGTTCCACCAGGCTGGCGTTGCCCTCGGTCGCGGCGCCCGCGAGCTTGGTGTCCACGGTGACGTCCGCGCGGTCGGTGGGCGTGAGGTCGTCGAGGACGCCGGTGACGACCTCGGCGAGGTCCAGCGGCTCGGTCGCGAAGACCCCGCCCTGGCTGCTGGCCAGCGTCAGCAGTCCCTCGATCAGCCGCTCCTGGTCCTCCCCGATGGCCAGCGCCCGTTCGCACACCGCCCGCAGCGCCTTGACGTCGGGATCGGGGCTGCTGAGCGCGACCTCGATCACCGTGCGTTGCAGGGTGAGCGGGGTGCGCAGTTCGTGCGAGGCGTTGGCGACGAAGCGGCGCTGGGCGTCGAAGGCCGCGTCGAGCCGGGCGAGGAGTCCGTCGAAGGTGTCGCCGAGGTTCTTCAGCTCGTCGTCCGGGGGGCCGGGCATGGCGAGCCGCTCGTGCAGATTGTGCGCGGAGATCCGCCGGGCGCGGGAGGTCATCACCCGTACCGGCCGCAGCACCCGCCCGGCCACCACCCAGCCCAGGCCGCCGGAGATCCCGGTCATGGCGCCCAGCGCGATCCCGGAGCGGGTCAGCAGGGTGCGCTGGGCCTCCTGGCGCTGGCGGTCGAGGACGAACATGGCCTCCACCGTGGCCATCTGCTTCGCCGGGCTGCGCGAGCTGTTCGTGGCGGTGATCCTGGTGCCCTTGGACGCGGGGCTCTGCACCACCAGGAGGTAGGTGACGGCCAGCAGGGTCGCGCCGGAGGCGAGGAACAGGGTGCCGTAGAGCAGGGTGAGGCGGAGCCGGGCCGACCAGCGGATACGGAATCGGCTCACCGGCTCAGATCCGGTATCCGACATGCGGCACCGTCTCGATCACGGGCGGGTCGCCGAGCTTGCGGCGCAGCCGGCTGATGGTCACCTTGACGGTGTTGGTGAACGGGTCGGTGGCATCGTCCCAGGCCCGTTCGAGGAGTTCCTCGGCGGAGACCACCGCGCCGCGCGCGGCGAGCAGCAGTTCCAGTACGGCCATCTCCTTCGGGGAGAGGTCGAGCTGGCGTCCGCCGCGCCAGACGGTGTGCTCGGCCGGGGAGAGCGACAGATCACCGTGGGTGAGCACCGGGGGCACGGCGGGGTGGGCGCGGCGGGCCAGGGCGCGGATCCGGGCGACGAGTTCGGCGAAGGCGAACGGCTTGGTCAGATAGTCGTCGGCGCCCAGGCTCAGCCCGTCGACCCGGTCGGCGATGGTGGAGGACGCGGTGAGCATGAGGATGCGGGCCCGGGAGCCGTGCTTGATGAGCGCCCGGCAGACCTCGTCGCCGTGCATCAGCGGCAGGTCCCGGTCGAGCACGATCACGTGGTAGTCGTACACGGTGGCCTGTTCCAGCGCCTGCCGGCCGTCCAGTGCCAGATCGATGGCCATGCCCTCCTGCCGCAGTCCTGCGGCAATCGTCTCGGCCAGTTCGAGGTGGTCGTCGACAATCAGCACTCTCATGCGGGCAAGGATGCCCCGTCGGCCATAACAGGGGAATAACGCGTGGCCACAGGTGGGGAAGGCGAAACAGGTGGACGCGGTTGTTCCCCGCGTGTAACCGGGCCGGGCGTACAACTCACCGCATGTTCTCCACACATCGTCGCGCCCTGATCGGGCGTGTACTTCTTCCCGTGTCCCTGTTGCTGACGGGCGCCCTGATCACCAGCTGTTCCGGCGAGTCGGAGGCCGCCGACGACGTGGCCGCCGACTCGTCCGCGACGCCGAACAGCCAGTTCGACCAGGCCCTCGCGTTCGCCGAGTGCATGCGCGCCAACGGCGTGCCGGAGTTCCCCGACCCGCAGCAGGCCGACGGCGGTATCCGCATGGACGCGGGCGGCGTCGACACCAATTCACCCGAGTTCCAGGGCGCCATGGAGGCGTGCCGTGACTCGGTACCGCAGGCCCAGGGGCAGGACCAGGGCGGCGAGCCGCTCGATCCCACGAAGGTGGCCGCCTGGGCGGAGTGCGTCCGGGCCAACGGGGTCCCCAACTTCCCGGACCCGGAGATCAACGGCAACCAGATGGGGCTGGACTTCGCGGGTGCCGGGCTGACGATGGCCGACCCGGCCTTCCAGTCGGCCCGTACCGCGTGCCAGGACAAGTGGCCCGGCGGCAGCATGATGATCCAGGGTGGCGGAGGCCAGTGACCACGCAGGACGAGACCGGGCACCTGCCGGCCGTCGTGGAACCCGGCGGGGTCCCGGCGGTCGCGCGGGACGACGCGGAACGGGCGCCGGCCGTCGCCGAGGAGACGCGGCGGCCCGCGACCTCGGAGCACGCCACGGATGCCGTGGACACCAAGGAGCCCGGCGCACCGCCCGTGGAGCGGCGCCGGCGCAGCCGTCGCCGTACGGCGCTCCTGGTGGTGGTCGCGATAGCCGTGGCCGCCGCCGCGGGGCTGGCCGCGACCGGCGTGTTCAGCGGGGACGACACCGCCGCCGCGACCTCCGCGCCGGACGGGCCCGCCGCCACGACGAAGGTCCAGCGGATGACGCTGACCAGCACCGAGACCGTGGACGGGACGCTGGGGCACGGTGATCCGACGCCCGTCACCGACGGATCGTCCGCCGCCGCGTCGGGACAGGCCGCCGCAGGGCAGGCCCCGGCCGCCGACGGCGATTTCATCACCTGGGTGCCCGGCGAGGGCGACACGCTCACCCGCGGCGAGGCCGTGTACCGGGTCAATGAGCGCAAGGTGCCGCTGCTGTACGGGGCGATCCCGTTCTACCGGACGCTGGAGCCCGGGGTGGAGGGCGCCGACGTGCAGTTGCTGGAGCGCAATCTGTCCGAGCTGGGCTACACCGGCTTCGAGGTGAACGACGAGTACACCTCGGGCACCGCCGACGCGGTCCGCGACTGGCAGGAGGATCTCAACGCCGAGGAGACCGGGACCGTACGGCCCGGGGACGCGGTGGTGGCGTCCGGGGCGCGGCGGGTCGCGGAGCTGAGCACCTCGCCCGGCGCCCTCGCCGGCGGCGAGGTGCTCTCCTGGACCGGCACCGAGCGGATCGTCTCCGTGGAGCTGGACCCGCGGCACGAGGATCTGGTGAAGGAGGGCTCGCAGGCCACCGTCCGGCTGCCGGACGGCAGCACGGTGCTCGGCGAGGTCACCGAGATCGGCACCCCGGGCAGCGCGGCGGCCGGGTCCGGGGCCGAGGGGCAGGGCGCCGACGAGGCGACGCTCCCGGTCCGGCTGAAGATCGAGGACCAGGACAAGCTGGGCCGCTACCAGGCGGCCTCCGTGGACGTGATCCTGGAGGCGGACAGCCGCCGGGACGTCCTCGCGGTGCCGGTCAACGCGCTGATGGCACGGCCGGGCGGCGGCTACGCCCTGGAGGTGCCCTCACCCGGCGGCGGCAGCGAGCAGGTGCCGGTGGAGCTGGGCATGTTCGCGGGCGGCCTGGTCGAGGTGAAGGGGTCCGGCATCAAGGAGGGCCTGGACGTGGGGGTGCCCAAGTGACGCCGCACGTCGTCGAGCTGACGGGGGTCTCCCAGCGGTACGGGGAGGTCGTCGCGCTGGCCGACACGGATCTGGTGATCGGGCGCGGTGAACTGGTCGCGATCGTCGGTCCCTCCGGGTCCGGGAAGTCGACCATGCTGAACATCATGGGCACGCTCAGTCTGCCCACCTCCGGCGAGGTCCGGGTGGACGGTCACGCGGTGGCGGAGCTGAGCGACCGGGAGCTGTCGGCGCTGCGCGCCAAGACGATCGGTTTCGTGTTCCAGCAGTTCCATCTCACCGCGGGCATCCCGGTGCTGGACAGCGTGGCGGACGGGCTGCTCTACAGCGGCATTCCGCGGACCCGGCGGCGGCGGCTCGCGGAGACCGCGCTGCGCCGGGTGGGGCTGGGCCACCGGCTCTACCACGAGCCGCATCAGCTCTCCGGCGGGGAGAAGCAGCGGGTCGCCATCGCCCGCGCGGTGCTGGGCGATCCGCCGCTGCTGCTGGCCGACGAGCCGACCGGCGCGCTGGACTCGCGCTCCGGGGCGACCGTGCTGGAGCTGCTGCACGAGCTGAACGAGGCGGGCACCACGGTCGTCGTCATCACCCACGACCGGGACGTGGCGGCGTCGCTGCCGCGCGAGGTACGGCTCAAGGACGGGCGGATCGAGCACGATTCGGCTGCCGCCGGGGGCCGGGACGCGGGCGGCGGCGGCCGGGACGCGGGCGCGGGCCGGGAGCTGGCAGCCGCGTCGAGCGGAGCACCGGCGATCGGCACAGGTGGTACGGGCGGCACGGGCGGTTCCGGCGGCACGGGCGGTTCCGGCGGCACGGGTCGCACGGGCGGCGCGAGCGGGTCCGGGGTGGCGCGATGAGCGGCGAGCGGCGCCGGGCGGGCGGCGGCGACCGGCCCCGCCCGGCCCGGATGAGCCCCGCCGATGTGCTGCGGGTGGGCGGGTACGGGCTGCGCGCCCGGCCGATGCGGGTGTTCCTCTCCGCGCTGGGCATCGCCATCGGTATCGCGGCGATGGTGGGCGTGGTCGGTATCTCCACCTCCAGCACGGAGGATCTCAACCGGCGGCTGGCCGCGCTGGGCACCAATCTGCTGTCGGTCACCCCCGGGCCCTCGCTCAGCGGTGACGCCTCCCATCTGCCCACCGAGTCGGTGGAGATGGTCGGGAACATCCCGGACGTGGAGTCGGTGAGCGCGCTCGGCAAGGTCGACGCCAAGGTGTACCGCAACGACCACATCCCGGAGGCCGAGACCAGCGGGATCGCCGTGTTCGCGGCGCGGAACAACCTGCCGGAGACCACCGGCGCCGAACTGACCGACGGCCGCTGGCTCAACTCGGCCAACGACCGGTACCCGTCCGTGGTGCTCGGCCCGCGCGCCGCCGAACAGCTCGGGGTGAACCGGGCCGGAGCCGATGTCCAGGTGTGGCTCGGCGACCGCTGGTTCACCGTGATCGGGCTGCTCGCGCCCAATGTCCTCACCCCGGAACTGGACACCCAGGCCCTGGTGGGCTGGCCCTACGCGGCGGAGCACCTGGCCTTCGACGGCTACCCGACGGTGATCCACGTACGGGCCGTGGAGGCGCGGGTCACGCAGGTGCAGAGCATCCTGGGCGCGACCGCCAACCCGGAGAAGCCGGACGAGGTGGCGGTGTCCCGGCCGTCCGACGTGCTCGCCGCGAAGGAGGCCACCGACGACACCCTGAGCGGGCTGCTGCTGGGCCTCGGCGCGGTGGCGCTGCTGGTCGGCGGGGTCGGGGTGGCCAACACGATGGTCATCTCGGTGCTGGAGCGCCGCTCGGAGATCGGGCTGCGCCGCTCGCTGGGGGCCACCCGGGGCCAGATCCGCAATCAGTTCCTGTGCGAGTCACAGCTGCTGTCCGCGCTCGGCGGGGTCGGCGGGGTGACCCTGGGCATCGCCGTGACCATCGGCTACGCGTCCTACCAGGGCTGGCCTTCGGTCGTCCCGGTCTGGGCGATGGCCGGGGGCGTCGGCTCGACCCTGCTCATCGGCGCGCTGGCGGGCTTCTACCCGGCGGTCCGCGCGGCCCGGCTGCCCCCGACGGAGGCGCTGGCGACGCCGTGACGGACGGTCACGCGGAAACCGTCCCCCGATCACGGGTGCCCCTCGACCATCCCCCGCGAGGGGCGCCGTGCGGGTCCGGCCCTGACCGGACCCCCTGCCCTCCCCCGCCACCCGGCCGGGGAGGGTTTCGGGCTGGGTGGGGGCGGGCGGGGGCGGTTTGGGCCGGGGTGGGGCGCTGGGGCCGGTGGGGGCGGCTGGGGCCGGCTGGGGCCGGATAGGGACAGCTCGGGCCGGGGTGAGGCCGGATGGAGCCGGTAGCGACAGCTCGGGCCACGGTGGGGCCGAGGTGCGGCCGGGGTGAGGCAGGGGTGAGGCCGGATGGGGACAGCTCGGGCCACGGTGGGGCCGGGGTAGGGACAGCTCAGGCTCGGCAATGGGCAAGTGGGGGCGGTTGGGGGCAGCCAGGGTCAGGTGGCGGCAGCGGCGTAGGCCGGCTCGGTCTCGTCGGCCGTCGTTTCGTCCGGTACGACGTCCCAGCCCGCCGCCGCCAGTTTGCGGGACAGGGTGTGTGCCTCCGCCGGGGTGACCTCGAAGCGGATGACCAGGGGGCCGTCGGGGCCGTGCGGGGTGCGGGGGGCGGCGACGGTGTCGGGGCTCGCGCCGTGCGCGGCGGCGGTGTCGAGGAGCCGGGCGAGTTCGCCGGGGCGCTCGGCGATGGTGACATCGACGTGCGCGGTGTCGGCGGCGGGGCGGCCCCTCGCGGGGGCGGGGAGGGCCGCCAGGGCGGCGGTGCCGCGTTCCAGGAGGGCGGTGAGGTCGCGTCGGCTGCGGGCCCGGTCGCGGGGGGCGCGGGCGGACAGGTCCCGCACGGCGGCCAGGAGTTCGGTGAGGTCGATGTGCACGGCGGCCAGGACGCGGGCGACCTCGGCGGCGTTGGTCTCGATGATGTCGGTCCACAGCCGGGACTCGCCGCGGGCGATCCGGGTGGCGTCGCGAAAGCCCTGCCCGACCAGGAGCGCGGTCACCGGGGAGCGTCCGCCGAGCCGGGCGGCGACCAGGCTGGCCATGAGGTGCGGGGCGTGCGAGGTGAGCGCCACGGTCTCGTCGTGGGCGCCGCTCTGCATCACCGTCGGCACCCCGCCGCACAGGGCGATCAGGTCGAGCGCCCGGTCGAAGGCGCGCTTGGAGGTGAGCCGGGAGGGCGTGAGCACCCACACCCGGTCCTGGAAGAGGTCGGGGCGGGCGGCGAGCGGGCCGGAGCGTTCGCGCCCGGCGAGGGGATGCCCGCCGACGAAGTGGGTGGGCCGGGGGGCGCGGGCGAGGACCTCGCGCTCGGGTCCGGCCTTGACGCTGGCCACGTCGGTGTAGCTGTGGGCCAGGCCCCGCGCCTGCTGTTCGGCGAGCACGTCGGCGACCTTGCCCGGCGGGACGGCGAGCACGGCGAGGTCGACGGGTTCGTCGGGGGGCCGGGCGGTTCCGGCGCCGAGCAGCGCGGCGGTGCGTACGGCGGAGGGATCGGCGTCGAGCAGATGGACCGCGAGGCCGCGCCGGGCGGCGGCGAGCGCCACCGAGGTGCCGATCAGGCCGGTGCCGACGACGGCCAGGGAGCGGATCACGAGGCCGCCCCGGTGGGGACGCCAGTAGAGGGGATGTCCGCGGTGGGGACGCCCGTGGTGGCGGTCAGCCGGGCGGTGATGGCGGCGGCCAGCCGGTCGAGGCCCTCCTCGATCTTCTCCGGCGTCAGGGTCGAGATCGACAGCCGCAGTTGCCGGGAGACGGTGCCCGCGCCGTAGAAGTGGTGCATCGGCGTGAACAGCACGCCGTATTCGCTCGCCGTGTGCTCCAGGAAGGCGTCGTCCACGGTGAACGGGACGGTGACGACGACGAAGAAGCCGCCCTCGGGTTCGTTCCAGGTCACCTGGCCGGCGGCCCGGAAGCGGGCGGCGAGCCCGCTCAGCACCTGCGCCAGGTTGGCCTGGTAGACGGCGGTCTCCTTGGCGTTCGCGGCCACCAGGCTGAAGTCGTTCGCGATCAGCTTGCCGCCGATGACGGCCTGGGCGATGGGTGAGGTGTTCACCGTCAGCATGCTCTTGATCTTCGACAGTTCGTCGGCGAGCAGCGCGCCGCCCGCCACCCGCGGTTGGGCGACGGCGAACCCGACGCGGGCGCCCGCGACCCCGCTCTTTGGTAAGGGTCCGAGTTATAGGACCCGGCGCTCGCGGTGCA
>NZ_JBHYUG010000024.1:73723-97537 GCF_042749375.1 Streptomyces sp. NPDC059477
CATTTTGTTTTTGAACGCCCAGTGTCCGGCGGCGCGCCGCGCCCCCCCCGCCCGCGGCTCGTCGCCGCCGGCGCCCCCCCCGCGCCCCCCCCCCACCCCGCTCTTGGCGAAGGAGCCGAGGTAGACGACCCGGCCCTCGCGGTCCAGGGACTTCAGGGTGGGCGGGCGCCGCTCCGGGGTGCGGTGGAAGATCCCGTACGGGTTGTCCTCCAGGAGCAGCAGGCCCTCGGCCCCGGCGATCTCCAGCAGCCGGTGCCGGTCGGGGACGGTCATGCTGACGCCGACCGGGTTGGCGAAGTCCGGGGTGACATAGCAGGCGCGCACCCGGCGCCCGGCGGCCCGCGCGGCGTGCAGCAGGCGCACCAGCTCGTCCAGGTCGAGCCCCGCGTCGCCGGAGGGCACCGGCAGCACCGGCAGATCGGTGAGCAGGGCGGCGCCGGTGAGCCCGACGTAGGTGGGGGACGGGGCGAGCAGGGTGTCGCTGCCGTCGGCGCGCAGGGCGCGCAGCACCAGGAAGAGCGCCTCCTGGAAGCCGACGGTGACCACGATCGCGCGCGGGTCGGCCTCGATGCCCTCGTCGACGGCGAGGTTGCGGGCGATCAGCTCGGCGATGACGCCCTTGGTGTCGCCGTACTGGAGGAGGGTGCGGGAGACCTGCTGGCGGGTCATTCCCCGTACGTCGCGCAGATAGCCCGTGAACACCGCGAGGTATTCGGTGAGCTGATCGGTGTCGAAGAATCCCTCGTAGGGCCGGCCGGCCGCGAACGATATTGCTTCCGGATAGGCTCCGGCAATATTGTTCAGCAGGTTCATCGACTCCATGGACGCAGCGGTGAGCGAGGCGTGCAGCGGCTCCGAACTCAATTCCGCAAGATTTTCCCGGATCGGCATGGGGGCCAGTATCACGCACGGCGCAAGCTGCGACAATGCCTCTTCTTTGACACTTGGACAGAGCGCCTGACCAGTGCTTTTCGGCCCCGTACTTTGACAGTTCGGAATTTTTTAATCGAGTTGTACGGTGGTGCCGCAAATCCCGATCCTTCTACGACCCAGGGACCGTCATGAATGATCGAGCGAGCGGTAATCCGCCCATCAGTCACTACACGATCGACTACGTTGAGATGTATGTGGAGGACCTTGCGGCGGCGGCCCGGGTCTGGCAGGGCGCGTACGGTTTCTCGGTGGTCGGCGAGAGCCTGTCCGCCGACCACCGGGGGCTCGCGCTGCGGCACGGCGGGATCACCCTGGTCCTGACCACCCCGCTGAGCGACCGGCATCCGGCGTCGGCGTATCTGCCGGCCCACGGCGACGGGGTCGCGGACATCGCGCTGGGCACCAAGGACGCGGCGGCGGCGTTCGCGGCGGCGGTGTCGGGCGGGGCGCGGGCGCTGCGCGAGCCGCGGCGGCACGACGACGGGGCCGGGCCGCGGGCGAGCGCGCTCATCGGCGGGTTCGGGGACCTCGTGCACACGCTGGTGGAGCGGGGGCCGGACGACGCGGACGGGCTGCCGGCCGGGTTCACGCCGGTCGCGGGTGAACCGCCGTCCTGGGCCGGGGAGGTGGGGCTGCGGGAGATCGACCACTTCGCGGTGTGCCTGCCCGCGGGCGACCTCGGTCCGACCGTGCGGTTCTACCGCAACGCCCTCGGGTTCAGCGAGATCTTCGAGGAGCGGATCGTGGTGGGCACGCAGGCGATGGAGTCGAAGGTGGTGCAGAGCCCGAACGGGGCGGTGACCTTCACCCTGATCGAGCCGGACACCAAGGCCGAGCCGGGGCAGATCGACGACTTCCTGAAGAACCACGACGGGGCCGGCATCCAGCACATCGCCTACTCCAGCGACGACGCGCCGCGCACGGTCCGCGCGCTGGGCGAGCGCGGGGTGCGGTTCCTGAAGACCCCGGACGCCTACTACGACCTGCTCGACGGGCGGATCGAACTGGCGACGCACTCCATCGGCACGCTGCGCGAGACGCAGTTGCTCGCGGACGAGGACCACGGCGGGCAGCTGTTCCAGATCTTCACCGCCTCCACGCACCCCAAGCGCACCCTGTTCTTCGAGGTCATCGAGCGGCAGGGCGCGGGCACGTTCGGCAGCGCCAACATCAAGGCGCTGTACGAGGCGGTGGAGCTGGAGAAGTCCGGGCAGCATGGGCTTCGGTGACTCCGGGCGGGGTGCGGCGGCGCCCCTGTCCGGCTCTGTGTCCGGCTCTGCGTCCGGCGCCACGTCCAGCTCCGTGACGGGCCCGGTCGACATGGATGACGTCGAGCGGATCGCCGCCGCGGTGCTGCCGCGCGAGGTGTGGGACTTTCTCGCCGGGGGCAGCGGGCGGGAACGGTCGCTGGCCGCCAACCGGGCCGCGTTCGACCAGGTGTTCGTGCGGCCCCGGGTGCTGACCGATGTCTCCGGGTGCGCGCCGGACGCGACGCTGCTGGGGCGGGCGGTGCGGATGCCGGTGGCGGTCGGGCCGGTCGCGTACCACCGGCTGGTGCATCCCGACGGGGAGCTGGCGACCGCGCGGGCGGCGAAGGCGGCCGGGGTGCCGTTCACCGTGGCGACGCTGAGCAGTGTGCCGGTGGAGGAGGTCACGGCGGTCGGCGGCGCGGTGTGGTTCCAGCTGTACTGGCTGCGCGACACCGGGCGGACGCTGGAGCTGGTGCGGCGGGCGGAGGACGCCGGCTGCGAGGCGATCGTGCTGACGGTCGATGTGCCGTGGATGGGGCGGCGGTTGCGGGATGTCCGCAACGGGTTCGCGCTGCCGCCGGACGTGTTCGCCGTGCATCTGGGGGACGGGCCCTCGGCGGCCCACCGGGGCGGGGCGGGGGCGTCGGCGGTCGCCGCGCACACCGCGGAGCTGTTCTCCCGGTCGTTGAGCTGGGCGGACGTGGAGCGGCTGCGGGCGCACACACGGCTGCCGGTGGTCCTCAAGGGGGTGCTCGATCCCGAGGACGCGCGACGGGCGGTGGCGTACGGCGTCGACGCGCTGGTGGTCTCCAACCATGGGGGGCGTCAGCTCGACGGGGCGCTGACCGGCGTCGCCGCGCTGCCCGCCGTACGGGAGGCCGTGGGCGGCGCCTGCGAGGTACTGGTCGACGGGGGTGTGCGCGGGGGCACCGATGTGCTCAAGGCGCTGGCGCTCGGGGCGTCCGGTGTGCTCGTGGGGCGGGCGGCGATGTGGGGGCTGGCGGGGGGTGGGGAGGACGGGGTGCGGCAGGTGCTGTCGCTGCTCGCGGCGGAGTTGACGGATGCGTTGGGGTTGGCCGGGTGTGTCGGGGTCGCGGACGCCGGGCGGTTGGTGACGGTGTTCCCTGCGGGCGGCTGACCGTGTACGTGGGAGTGCCCGGCAGGTGGATTCTGCCGGGCACGTTGTGGTGTTTCGGGTGGGGTGGTTGTTCGGGTGCGGGTGGTGGGGGGTTGCTCGCGCAGTTCCCCGCGCCC
Source organism: Streptomyces sp. NPDC059477 (assembly GCF_042749375.1). Taxonomy (NCBI): domain Bacteria; kingdom Bacillati; phylum Actinomycetota; class Actinomycetes; order Kitasatosporales; family Streptomycetaceae; genus Streptomyces; species Streptomyces sp. NPDC059477. The sequence continues at coordinate 77,161 of NZ_JBHYUG010000024.1, forward strand.
CTTACGTCGGTCGGTTCAGTGCCTGTTGACGAGTCCCCTGGGGTGGCTGGTCCAAGGGGCTTTTCTCTTGGGTCGAGATGGCGTGGCCGGGGCAGCGCCAGATCACCGAGCGGATGGCTGCGGCCTGGGCCTCGGGTGGGGCGGTGGTGTTCACCACGCCCACGCCGTCGTCGTCCTGGTCGAAGACCTGGGGGGCGAACATGGCGCAGACGCCGCCGCTCACGCACTTGTCGCGGTCGATCCGGATCTCCATGGCTTGCCTCACCAGGAGACCGGCAGGCGGTGCACCCCGTGGGCGAGGGCACGGTTGTAGAAGCGCACCTCGTCCAGGGGCACGGCCAGCCGCAGGTCCGGGAAGCGCCGCCACAGCGCCTTGTAGGCGATGCGCAGTTCGGTGCGGGCCAGCGCGGCGCCCAGGCAGTGGTGGACGCCGTGGCCGAAGGCGACGTGGGCGACCGGTTCGCGGGCCAGGTCCAGGCGGTCCGCCCCGTCGGTGAGGGACGGGTCGCGGTTGGCCATCGTCAGGGAGCAGATCACCGTCTCGCCCGCCTTGATCAGCTGGTCGCCGACGCGCACGTCGTGGACGGCGGTGCGCGGGGTGGGCGCGTTGGCCACCGACATGTAGCGGATCAGCTCGTCCAGGGCGCGGTCGGAGGCGAGGCGCCCGCCGTCGCCGCGGCCCTTGCCCGGCGTACCCGGCGCGGCCTGTGTGTCGTTCGCGCCGAGGAGTTGCGGCAGCTGGTCCGGGTGCTCCAGCATCGCCAGGACGCCGAGGCCGATCATGCCCTCGATGTTGTCGATGCCGGCCAGGATCAGCAGCACGCACACGCCGCGCATCTCGTCGTCGGTGAAGTCGTCGCCGTGCTCGCGGATCAGGGCGCCGATGAACCCGTCGTCGGGGTCCTTGCGCTGCCGGGCCACCATGGAGACCAGGTAGCGGGAGAACGCGGCGCCGTCGGCCGCCCGCACCTTGCGGCTGCGGGAGAAGTCCAGGTGCCGGTGGCAGTGGCGGAGGAACTCGGGCCGGTCGTCGCGCGGCACACCGATCAGCTCGCACAGCACCTCGCCGGGCACGGGCTGCGCGTAGAGCCGCATCAGGTCGGCGCCGGGCCCGGCGGCCTCGACGGTGTCCAGGTGCTCCTCGATGATCGCCTCGATGTCCGGCTCCAGCCGGCGCAGCCGCCGGACGGTGAACTCGGGGGTCAGCATGGAGCGCAGCCTGGTGTGCTCGGGCGGGTCGTAGTCCATGAGGTGGCCGACCAGCTCCGGCGGGCGCCAGGTCGGGCCCTCGGCGCCCCAGCGGCGGCGGGTGGAGAAGTTGGTGTGGTCGCCGAGGATGCGGCGCACCTCGTCGTAGCCGGTGGCGAGCCAGACCCATTCGTCGGACTCGTTGGGGCCGATCGTGTATTTGCCGAGGGCAGGCGCGGCCCGCAGATCGGCGGCGGGGTCGTAGCGGGTGCGGCGGGTGTAGAGCAGCTCGGGGTACGCCTGGGAGCGCGGGGCTTCCTGTGCGGTCGGGGTCTGCTGCGACATGGGGCGGTTCCTCCTACCAGGCCACGGGCAATGTGTCCACGGAGTAGTTGCGAGAGGACGGCATCCGGAAGCGGATCTCCTCGTGCGGCACGGCGAGCCGCAGCTTCGGGAAGCGCCGCCACAACGCCAGGTAGGCGGAGCGCAGTTGCATCCGGGCCAGCGGGGCGCCGATGCAGTAGTGCACGCCGTGCCCGAACGCCATGTGCGGGGCGGGTTCGCGGGTGATGTCGAAGCCGTCCTTCGACGGGCCGCCCGGCGCGGCGGTCCGGTTCGCCGCGAAGGCGGAACACACGACCCGCTCCCCCTTCGGCACCACCTGCCCGCCGAGCGGCACGTCCGTGAGCGCCGTGCGCGGCGAGAGGGTCGGGATGACCGAGACGTAGCGGAGCAGTTCCTCCACCGCGCGGTCGATCAGCTCGGGACGGTCGAGCAGCAGGGCGAGCTGGTCGGGGTGTTCGAGGAGGACCAGGATGCCGAGCCCCAGCATGGCCGCGACGTTCTCGATGCCGGCGGAGGTCAGCGACGCGGCGAGGCCCTCCAGTTCCTCGTCGGTGATGTCGTCGCCGAACTCCCGCACCAGCATGCCCAGCAGATCGTCGCCGGGGTCGCGCCGCTCCCGGACGCTGAGCTGCTGGAAGTAGGCGCGGAAGGCCCGGCCCGCCGCCATCTGGCGGGCCCGGCCCCGGCCGTCGTCGCGGGTGATGTCGAGCTGACGGGACAGCTCCGCCCGGTCGTCCTGGGGCACGCCCAGCAGGTCGCAGGCGGTCTGGCCCGGGATCTGCCAGGCGAAGTGCTGCATCAGATCGGCGGGTGACCCCGTCTCCTCCATGGTGTCCAGGCACTCCTCCACCACGGCGTCGATCCGTGGCTGGAGCCGGCGCAGCCGCCGCATGGTGAACTCGGGGTTGAGCATCTTGCGCAGCCGGGTGTGGTCCGGCGGGTCGTAGTGCAGCAGGTTGCCGATGTTCTGGAGCCTGCGGGACTGGGCCTCGGTGTCGGCGGGCGGCAGCGTGGTGAACCGCTCCATGTCGCTGAGCACCTCCCGCGACTCCTCGATGCCGGTGACCAGCCAGCCGACGACCTGGCTGGAGGGCCCGGCGTGCAGTTCGGTACGGAGCACCGGGCACCGGGCGCGCAGCTCGGCCAGCTCCGGGACCGGGTCGAACCGGTCCCGGCGGTTGTACACGGGGACGTCCTTCGGCAACGCCATCGCCTTCTCTCTCCTCCCCTTCAGGTCCCTCTCAGGTCCCTCTCAGGTCCTTCGGATGCCGCTCAGGTCCCCTCAGCCGGTCTTGGCGGGCAGCCAGTACATACCGTCGGCGGAGGAGACGAGCCCGCCGGGGAACAGCGGCGCCTCGGGTTCGGCGTCCTCGCCGAGCAGCGCCCGCATCTGCACCTGGCCGGCCTCGTGCATGGCGTTGCGGACGACGGAGGAGCTGAACAGCGGCACCGAGCTGCCGTCGTCGTTGGCGGCGAACTTCTCCACGGCGGTGGCGAATTCCTCGGAGTTCTCCGCGAGCCGCTCACTGAGCGCCTCCGGGTTCATCAGGCCCTGCTCGCCGGAGGAGACACCGCCGATCAGCTCCACGAACGCCTGGAGCTCCGGCTCGGTGTTGGAGGTGACCTTCTTGGCCTGCCAGAAGTAGGAGTTCTCGTCGCGGTGCATCTCGTAGAAGGAGACGAGGAACTCGTAGAAGACGCCGTACTCGCGCCGGTAGCGGGCCTCGAACTCGTGCATCGCCGCGTCCTCCTCGACCTTGCCCTCCAGGACGCTGTTGAGGGAGCGGGCGGCGAGCAGCGAGCTGTAGGTGGCCAGGTGGACGCCGGAGGAGAAGACCGGGTCGACGAAGCAGGCGGCGTCGCCGATCAGCATCATGCCGGGCTTGGTGAAGGTGGTCTGGTGGTACGAGTAGTCCTTGCGGACCCGGATCTCGCCGTACTGGCCCTCGGTGACCCGGGTGGCGTCGGAGAGGAAGTCGGCGATCATCGGGCACTCGGCGATCAGTGCCTTCAGCGCCTTCTCGGGGTCGCCCTGGATCTTCTCGGCGAGATCGTGACGGACGACGGCGCCGACGCTGGTGAGGGTGTCGCTGAGCGGGATGTACCAGAACCAGCCGCTCTCGAAGGCGACGCACAGGATGTTGAAGCGGCTGGGCTCCGGCATCCGCTTGCCGTTCTCGAAGTAGCCGAAGAGGGCGAGGCTGCGGAAGAAGTCGGAGTACTCACGGGTGCCGCCGACCTTGTTGTAGAGGCGGCTCTTGTTGCCGGAGGCGTCCACCACGTACCGGGCGCGGATCTCACGCTCGACACCGTCGGGGTCGGTGTAGGCGATCCCGCGCACCCGCTCGTCGTCCTCGACGATCCCGCGCACCGAGCAGCCCTCGCGGACATCGGCGCCCTGCTTACGGGCGTTCTTCAGCAGGATGTCGTCGAACTTGGACCGCTCGACCTGGTACGCCACCGAGGTCGGGCCCGCCATCCGGGGCGAGACGGCGAACGCGAACGTCCAGGGCTCGGGCCGGGCGCCCCAGCGGAAGGTGCCGCCGCGCTTGAGCGGGAAGCCCGCCTTGGCGAGGTCCTCCGAGGCGCCGGAGAGCCGGCAGACGCCGTGGATGGTGGACGGCAGCAGCGATTCGCCGATCTGATAGCGCGGGAAGTTCTCCTTTTCGAGGACGACGACCCGGTGTCCTTGTTTGGCGACGAGTGCGGCGAGGGTGGAACCGGCGGGTCCGCCGCCGACGACGGCCACGTCGAATTCTTCGGTCAGTGCTGCCACAGCCAACTCCCTGTCCGTTTATGCGCCATCTGAAATTTCGGTGTTCACTTTGTTCGCTGCGTTCTTATTGAGCCTGGATTTTTCCGGCGGGCTGGTCAAGTCGTCCAATTTCCTTTTCTGGACGGTCCCTTCGCGCGATCAGGGTGAGCAGGGGCCCGGTCATGAAGGTGGTGATCAGGGCCATGAGGACCAGCACCGTGAAGAGCCCGGGGCCGATCACCCCGGCTTCCAGCGCCACATTGAGCACGATCAGTTCGGTGAGCCCCCGGGTGTTCACCAGCGCCGCGACCCGCGCCGACTGCTGGGTGCCGAGGCCGGTGAACCGGCAGGCCGCGTACGCCGGGCCGAGCTTGCCGACGACGGCGATGAACAGGATCAGCGCGAGCAGCACCAGGCCGTCGCCGTCGAGGGTGCCGATGTCGAACTTCAGCCCGGTGGTGACGAAGAACAACGGGAGCAGCAGCGCCGCGGTGTGCTCCATCGGCTGGAGCACCTCGGCGTCCGGGACCTCGTTGCGGCGCGGCATGACGAGACCGGCGAGGAACCCGCCGAACACCGGGTGCAGCCCCAGTTCGGAGGTCACCCAGGCGCTGCCCATCGCCAGCCCGAACGCCAGCGGCACCTGGCCGAGGAGCCGGGACTCCGAGCGCCGCAGCAGCCGGTCGAGGGCGGGGCGGACCAGCAGGAACATCACCGCGCTGAACAGCACGATCAGCACGAGCGAGGCCAGCCACGACGGCCCGTCCCCGTGTGCGGTGCCGGCGAACGCGGCGGCCAGCACCAGCCAGGCCACCACGTCCATCACCCCGGCCGCGGTGGTGGCGACCGTGCCGGTCGGGGTACCCGCCAGGCCCCGTTCGCGCACGATCGCCACCAGCACCGGCAGCGCGGTCACCGAGCAGGCCACCGCCATGAACAGCACGAACGTCCGCCCGCCCGCGTCCGGTTCGACGGCCGCGAACAGCCCGTCGAACAGGGTCACCGCGCCCGAGCTGAGCCCGGCCGGGACCAGCAGCGCCAGCGCCGCCACCGCGAGCACCGACCGGCCGCCGCCGCGCAGCTGCCGGTAGTTGATCTCGTATCCGGCGAGGAACATGAAGATCACGACGGCGACCTGGGAGAGCACCGTCAGGAACGGCAGCACCTCCGCCGGGAACAGGTCCTTCGTCGGATCGCCGGGCAGCCGGCCGAGCAGGGTGGGGCCGAGCGCGATCCCGGCCACGATCTGCCCGATCACGGTGGGCTGGCCCAGCCGCCGGGCCAGTGCGCCCATCAGCCAGGAGGCGACGACGATCAGCCCGACGTCCGCGATCACCAGGGCGGTCACCTGTTCGGTGTCCACGCTGTCCACACCTCTCTTTCCCTCATGTGCGTCCGGGTGGTGGCGGCCCTCAGACCGTGGCGGCGCCCTCGGTGCGCGCGATGAGGCTCTTGGGCCGCAGGTCGGTCCAGTGCCGCTCGACGTACTCCAGGCATTCGGCGCGGCTCGCCTCCCCGAAGGCCGTGGTCCAGCCCTGCGGGATCTCCGCGAAGACCGGCCAGAGCGAGTGCTGTCCCTCGTCGTTGACGAGCACCAGGAAAGTGCCGTTCTCGTTGTCGAAGGGGTTCGTCATGGTGTTACTCGCTTTCTTTTCCAAAGGGGTGCACGGACGCCGTGTTCAGGGGTTCCGGGGTGCCGCGGTGAGTTTCTCGGTGAGAATGCGGCCGACCGGCGGGAGATTTCCGGGGTGCAGCATCTTGTAGTGGTCGACCGGCACTTCATGGGCCTCGATGGCGCCGCCGGTGTACGGCTCCCAGCTGGCCCGCGCCTGGGGGGCGGGGAGTTCGGCCGGGCGGTCGTGCGCGGCGATGAACAGCAGGACGTCCCCGCTGAAGCGGCGCGGGTTGTGGCCGGGCGCGAACTGGGCCATGTTGCCCAGGACCTCCTGCATCCGCGACAGCACCCGGTCGCCGAGGTTGCCGCGCGCGTCGACGCCCGCGGAGACCTCGATCTCCTGCTCCATCAGCGTCGACGCCTGCTGCTCGCGGGAGAGCCCGCCGTCGCGGGAGACCGACTTCCCGGCGCCGCTGGGGTAGGCGTCGAGCAGGGCCAGGAGCGCGACCTCCTCGCCCAGTTCCTCCAGCCGGCAGGCGATGGCCTGCGCGATCATCCCGCCGAAGGACCAGCCGAGCAGGTGGTAGGGGCCGGTGGGCTGCACGGCACGGATCTCGTCGGCGTAGTCGGCCGCCATCTCCTCGATGCTGTGCGGCAGTTCCTCGGGCCCGGCGAGACCGCGCGCCTGCACGCCGTACACCGGGAGGTCGGCGGGCAGATACGGCACCAGGGCCGCGTAGGACCAGCTCAGGCCCATGCTCGGGTGCAGGCAGAACAGCGGCGGGCGGTCGCCCTCGGGTCGCAGGGGCAGCAGTACGCCCAGCTCGCTGCCGGCGCGGGCCGCCGGGCGGGAGCCCCGGGTCACCCGTCCTTCGCGCAGGGCCAGCACGCCGTCCCGGTCCCGGCGGGCGCGGCGGCCGGTCCGCAGCATCCGGCCGCCGGGCCGGTACGGGTCGGCGACGAACCGTTCGGCGGTCAGCGCGGGGCGCTGCGCGTAGCCGCGGGCGAGGGCGCCGCCCGCCACGTACAGATCGCCCTCGGTCCCTGCGGGGACCGGCCGCAGCCGCTCGTCCAGAACGTAGGCGAGGGTGTGCGGGAGCGGGTGCCCGGCCGGGAGCCCGCTGGCGGGCGGGTGCGTGCCGGGCGCCAGCCGCGCCTCCAGCCAGCCACCGCCGGTCTCCGCGAGCGAGTGCCCGGTCACCCGGGTGGTCCCGGCGGGAATCCGGTGCGGCTGCTCGTCGACGACCAGGATCTCCTCGTACGACGCCGCCCGCGCGCCCTGTTCGGCGAGCAGGGCACCGGTGGTGACGAGGAGGGCGGGGCCTCCGGGGAGGGGGGTGTGGGGGGCGGTGCCGCCGGGGGCGGGGGTGCCGGACGGGGAGACATCCGGCCCGGGGGCGCCCGGCCCGGAGACACCGGACGGGGAGACTCCCGGCGCGGAAACACCGGACGCGGAGACAGCCGCCCCGGAGACGCCCGGCGTAGAGGCGCCCGGCCCAAAGACACCGAAGCGCACCGTGCCTCCGACGCTCAGGGCCGCGAGCAGCGGGACGACGAGGGACTCGGCCGGGACGCGCGGGTCCAGCAGGATCTGCCCGGAGACGGGCGAGGTGTCCGCGCGGTGGACGACCCGGGCGGCGAGGGTGCGGTGCTCGATCACCGCGTAGGCGCCGTCGCGGGCGGGGAGGAGCAGGGCGGGGTGGGCGGGGAGCGGGGGGCGCGGGTCGCCGTTCGTGGGGTTGTCAGTGCCGGTGCCAGCGTCTGTGCCAGTGCCAGTGCCTGTGCCTGTGCCTGTGCCTGTGCCAACGTCCACGCCAGTGCTGGTGCCGGTGCCAGCGCCGGTACCCGTGCCCGTACTGGTCTCGGTACCCGTGCCGCTGAGCGGTACCGACGGAATCTCGGGCCAGGTCGACGAGGGGCCCCCCGCGGTGACTACGGCGGCCGGGGTGGTCTCCCCCGCCGGGCCCGTCAGCCAGGCGGCCCCCGCCTTCAGTACCGCCAGCACCGCGCGGGTCAGGGCGGTGCCCGTGGGCAGGTCGACGGCGACCGCGTCCTCGGGGCCGATGCCCCGTGCGGCGAGGCGGCGGGCCAGCGCCGACGCCTCCGCGTCCAGTTCGGCGTACGTCAGGGACGCGTCGTCGTCCGTCACCGCGAGCGCGTCCGGCGCGGTGGCCGCGCGGGCGGCCAGGGTCTCGACCACGGTCGCGGCGGGCCCGGCGGCGTCGGCGGCCGACTCCGGCACCGGGCGGCGTTCGGTGTCGTCGAGCAGGATGTCGACCTCCGTGACCCGCAGCGCGGGGTCGGCGGCGACCTGCTCCAGGACCCGGACCAGCCGAGCCGCGAGGGTGGTGGCCGTGGCCTGGTCGAAGAGGTCGGTGGCGTAGCGCAGGGCGCCGGTCAGACCGCCTGGGGCACCCTCGAAGTCCTCCGTCTCGTCCAGGTGGAGGGACAGGTCGAACTCCGTCGCGTCGGTGCCCAGGTCGACGGGGCTGGAGTTCAGGCCGGGCAACTGCCAGGCGTCCCACGGGTCCTCGCCCTCGTCTCGGACGTCCAGGGCGACCTGGAAGACGGGGTGGCGGTCGGGGGTGGGCGGCAGTTCCAGGGCCTCCAGGAGCCGGGCGAAGGGCACGTCCTGGTGGCGGCGCGCCTCACGGCCCGCCTCGTGCGTGCGGGCCAGCAGTTCGCTGAAGGCGGGGTCGCCGGAGAGGTCGGTGCGCAGGGCGAGGGGGCGGTCGAAGGCGCCGATCAGACCCTCCAGCTCCACCTCGTCGTCGCTGCGCGGCAGCACCGTCCCGACGGTGACGTCATCGGCGGCGCCGAGCCTGCCGAGCAGCAGGGCGAGGGCGGCCTGGACGACGGTGAAGGTACCGGCGCCGGACGGTTCGGCCGCCGCCCTGAGCCGGGCATGGGCCTCGGCGCCGAGCCGTACGGGCACGGACGCGGCCCGTCGGGTGGGCAGCGCGGGGCGGGCCCGGTCGGTGGGCAGGTCGAGGGTGTCCGGGGCGCCTTCCAGGGCGCCGCGCCAGAACTGGATCTCGTCCCAGGCGAGGGTCTCCCGGTCCTGCTCCCCGGCCAGCAGCTCGCGCTCCCACCGGGCGTAGTCGGCGAACTGGAGCGGCAGCGGGGCCCGTTCGGGGGCGCGGCCCCGGCGCCGGGCGCCGTACGCGGCGGCGAGGTCGCGCATCAGGACGCCCGTGGACTGTCCGTCGGCCGCGATGTGGTGCACCAGCAGATGCAGCACATGGTCGGTGTCCGAGAGGGCGAACAGGGTGTGGGTCCAGGGCACTTCGCGGGTGAGGTCGAAGGTGTGGGCGCCCGCCTCGGCCAGCAGCGCGGGGAGGTCGTCCTCGCGGGCCCCGGTGAGCCGCAGGTCGGGCCGGGCGTCCTCGGGGGCGCGGACGTGCTGACGCACCGAGCGGCCGGTGCCGGGGAACGTGGTGCGCAGGATCTCGTGGCGGGCGGCGAGATCACCGAGGGCCGCCGCCAGCGCGTCCCGGTCCAGGGCGCCACGTATCCGCAGGGCGGCGGCGTGGTGCGCGGGCGCCGCCTCCTCGCCGTCGGTGAGCCGGTCCAGGAGCCAGGTGCGCAGTTGCCCGGCGGTGACGGGCAGCGCCTCCGGAGCGTCCTCGATCCGGCGCAGCACGGGCCGGACCTTCGCGGCCAGGGCGCGGGCCACGCCGGCCGGGGTGGGCGCGGAGAACAGCCGCCGGATGGGCAGATCGACGCCGAGATCCTCCTTGATCCGGCGGGCGAGCCGCATGCCGAGGCCGGAGTCGCCGCCGAGTTCGAAGAAGTTGTCCTCGGCGCCGACCTCGTCCAGCGCGAGCACCTCGGCGAACAGGGCGCACATCTGCTGTTCGGTCTCGCTCTGCGGGGCGCGGCCGGTGACCCGGGAGTCGAAGTCGGGGGCGGGCAGCGCCTTGCGGTCGACCTTGCCGTTGGCGGTGACGGGCAGCGACACCATCGCCATCACCATCGCCGGGACCAGGTACTCCGGCAGCACCCGGGCGAGCTGCTCGCGCAGTTGCTCGGGGTCGACGTCGGGTCCCTCGGCGACGACATAGCCGATCAGCCGCTTCTCGCCGGGCCCGTCGTCGCGGGCGGCGACCACGGCCTGCCGTACGCCGGGCCGGGCGGCCAGCGCCGCCTCCACCTCGCCCAGTTCGACGCGGAAGCCCCGGATCTTGACCTGGGCGTCGGCGCGCCCGACGAAGAGCAGTTGACCGGCGTCGTTCCAGCGCACCAGGTCCCCGGTGCGGTACATGCGCCGCCCGGCCGTGTGGGGGTCGGCGACGAACCGTTCGGCGGTGAGGGCGGCCCGCCCGGCGTACCCGTGGGCGACGCCCTCGCCGGCCAGGTACAGCTCGCCGGGCACGCCGGCCGGTACCGGCTGGAGGAAGGCGTCCAGGACGTAGGCCCGGCGTCCGGCGAGCGGCCGTCCGATGGGCAGCACCTCGGTGTCCGGGCCTGCCAGGTGCCAGGTGCCGCACAGGGTCGTCTCGGTGGGCCCGTACAGATGCCGGACCCGTAGCCGGGGGTGGGCGTCGCGCACCCGCCGTACGGCCTGCGGGGGTACGACGTCGCCGCCGGTCAGCACCTCGCGCAGCCCGGCGAAGCACTCCGGTGCCTCCTCGGCGAGCACCCGGAAGGTACCGGCGGTCAGGTGCAGCACGGTCACCCCGGCGGCCACCTCGTCGCGGATCCGCAGCGCGTCCACCACGCCCGGCTCGGCGACCACCACGCGGGCCCCGGACACCAGCGGCACCCAGATCTCGAACAGGGAGGCGTCGAAGGCGTGCGGGGCGTGCAGCAGCACCGCGTCATCGGCGCGCAGGGCCCAGCCCGGGTCCCCGGCGAGGGCCGCGACCGCCCGGTGCGGCACGGCCACGCCCTTGGGGGTGCCGGTGGAGCCGGAGGTGTACATGACGTAGGCGAGGTCGTCGCCGGACAGCGAAAGTGGCGGCAGCTCACCCGCGTCCCCGGCCAGCTCCTCCAGCACGAGCGGCGCGACCGGCGTGTCCTCGGGCACGGCCCCGCGCGTCGAGCCGGTGCACAGCACGGCGGCGGGCGCGCTGTCCTTGAGCAGGAACGTGATCCGCTCGGCCGGATAGCCCACGTCCACCGGTACGTACGCGGCGCCCGCCCGCCAGCTGCCGAGCAGCGCGGTCAGCAGGTCGGCGGAGCGGTCCATGAGCACGGCGACCCGGTCACCGCGCCGCACGCCCCGCCGCACCAGGTGGGCCGCCAGTTCATCGGCGCGCGCGTCCAGTTCGGCGTACGTCAGGCTCCGCTTGCCGTCGACGACGGCGACCGCCTCGGGCGTACGGGCCGCCTGCGCGGCGAACAGCTCGGGCACCGAGGTGCCCACGGCCGCCTTGCCCCCGATGCTCCACTCCCTGAGCACCCGCTCCCGCTCGGGCCCGCCGACGGCGGCGAGCCGCCCGATGGGTACGGCCGGGTCGGCGACGAGCTGTTCCAGTACCCCGATCAGCCGGTCCAGGACGGCCTCGGCGGTGGCGCGGTCGAAGAGTTCCAGCTGGTGGTCCAGTTTGACGTGGAGCCGGTCGTCGCCGGGGGCGACGACCAGGGTGAACGGGTAGTGGGCGGTGTCGCGGGAGAGCTTGGCCGGGCGCATGGACAGGCCCCGGGAGCCGGGTTCGCCGGGCGCGTGGGGGAAGTTCTCGTAGACGACGAGGGTGTCGAAGGCGGCGCCGGGTCCGCCGAGGCGCTGTACCTCGGGCAGGCCCAGGTGCTGGTGGGCCATCAGCCCGGCCTGGCGTTCCTGGAGGTCGGTGAGGAGTTCGACGGCGGGCCGGGCGCCGTCCAGCGGCACCCGTACCGGCAGGGTGTTGATGAGCAGGCCCACCATCGACTCGACGCCGGGCAGTTCGGCGGGGCGCCCGGAGACGGTGGCGCCGAACACCACGTCGGTACGGCCGGCGAGCTGCCCCAGGACCACCGCCCAGGCGCCCTGGACCACGGTGTTGAGGGTGAGCCCGTGTCCACGGGCGAGGGAGACGAGGCCCGCCGTCAGCTCCGCGGAGAGATCGGTGAGGACGAACCCGGAGTCGGGCAGCCGGGTGAGGTCGGCGGGCGCGACCAGCGTCGGCTCGTCGAGCCCGGCCAGTTCGGCCCGCCACACGTCCCGGGCCCGCTGTTTGTCCTGCCGGTTCAGCCAGGCCAGATAGTCGCGGTAGGAGGCGGTGGCGGGCAGCCCGGAGGTGTCGCCGCCGGACGCGTACAGGGCGGACAGCTCGCTCATCACGACCGGCATCGACCAGCCGTCCATCAGCACGTGATGGCTGGTGACGACCATCCAGTGCCGGTCCTCGGCCAGTTTCACCAGGGCGATCCGCAGCAGCGGGGCCGCCGCGAGGCCGAAGCGCCGGGCCAGTTCCTCGGCGGCCACCCGGTCGGCGGCGGCCCTCGCCCCCTCCGCCGGCAGCGCGCTGACGTCCTCCGCCCGCCACGGCAGGGTCACTTCACGGGCGATGACCTGGACCATCTGGGCGCCGCTGACATGCCGGAAGCAGGCGCGCAGGGCCGCGTGCCGGGCCACCAGCGCCTCCCAGGCGGCGCGCAGCCGGTCGCCGTCCACCGGCCCGTCGAGCGCGAGGACGGCCTGGACGGTGTAGACGTCGGGGCCGCCGCTGTCGTCCAGGGCGGCGTGGAAGAGCAGCCCTTCCTGGAGCGGGGACAGCGGCCACACGTCTTCGACAAGGGATCGGGGCATCGGGTGACTCCTCACAGCGGCTTGCGGTCGGGTGTGGTCACTGGTCGTCGGCGAGTCCTGCCTCCAACTCCTCGATCTGGCTCTGGGCGAGATCCAGGAGGGAGAAGTCGGAGGGGGTGTGGCCGCCGGCGGCGGGGTCGTCCGTGTGGGCGGCGAGGCCGCCGAGCAGTTCGTGCCAGACCCGGCCGAGCCGTTCGAGCCCGGCGGGGGCGAACGCGGCGTCCGTGCCGCGCAGTTCGAGGACCAGTTCCGGTCCGTGCGGGGTGTCGCGCAGTGCGGCGTCCGCGGTGAGGGCGTGCGCCGGGGGCCGGGTGGCGGCGGGGCGGGCGAGGGGCCGCCAGGGGGCGCGGTCGGCGGTGACCTGCCCGTGGTAGGCGAAGGCGAGCCGGGATCCGCTCTCCCCTGCCCCCTCCCGGGCCTGCTCCTTGACCGCCTTCAGCAGTTCCCCGGCGTCCGCGCCACCGGCCCGCGCGGCGGCGAGATCGAGATCCGGCAGGTCGACCCGTACGGGGAGGTGGTGGGCGAAGCGGCCGACGGTACGGGACGGATCGATCCCGTCGGACGCCTCCCGCCCGGCGACCGCCAGATCCAGCGGCACCCCCGCGCCGGTACCGGTGTCGGCCAGCGCGCCCACCAGCGCGGCCAGCACCACTTCGGCGGGCTCGCAGTGGAAGGTGGCCGGGGTGCGGTCGGTGAGTACGGCGGTGACCTGGGGCGGGAGGGTCCAGGAGCGGTGCGTGCGGGGTCCGTCGACGGGCGCGGGGGGCGCGGGCGCATGGACCGGGGCCGTCTCCTGGGCGGACGTCCCCCCGGAGGGCTCCCCGCCCGACGTCTCCTGGACGGACCGCCGGGCCCAGTGCCGGTACGACGTCCCCGGCCGCTCCGGCGCCGGATCCTCCCCGGCGGTCACGGCCTCGTACGCCGCCCGCAGGTCGGCGGCGAGGATCCGCCACGACTCGGCGTCCACCACCAGTTCATGGACGACCAGGAGGAGCCGGCTGTCGGCGCCCGCGTCCACCCGGACCAGCCGGAGGAGTTCACCGGCGGCGGCGTCGAGCCGGTCGGCGGCCTCCTGGGCGAGGGTCTGGTCGGAGATCTCGCCGGGCAGCGCATCGGGCGCGATCCACTCGATCAGGGTCGCCGCGTCCGGCGTCCCCGCCTCGCCGACGACCAGGTCCTCCCCGATCCGGCAGCGCAGCATCGCGTGCGTGTCGAGCACGGCCCGCAGCGCCCGGGTGAGGGCGTCGGGGTCGAGGTCGGCGGGTGCGGCGAGCGCCACCCACTGGGCGGGTACGGCACCGTCGGCCCGTACCGCCCGCATGGGCGCGGTCCACGGGATGTCTCCCGTCGCCGCTTCCTCGGCCGCCGCCGCTTCGGCGAGGAGGGCGAGCCGTTCGGGGGTCTTCTCCACGAAGACCTGGCGGGGGGTGAGGACGACGCCCTCGCGGCGGGCGCGGGAGGCGAGCTGCATGGAGGTGATGGAGTCGCCGCCGAGCGCGAAGAAGCTGTCGTCGGCGCCGACCCGCTCCAGGCCGAGCACCTCCGCGAAGAGCCGGCACAGCAGTTCCTCGGCGGGGGTACGGGGGTCGCGTCCGCCCGCGCGGCCCGCGAAGTCGGGTGCGGGCAGGGCGCGCCGGTCGAGTTTGCCGTTGGGGGTGAGCGGCAGCCGGTCCATGGGGACGAAGGCGGTCGGGACCATGTGGGCGGGCAGCCGCTGTTCGACGTAGGCGCGGAGGTCGGCCAGCAGGACACCGGTGCCGCGCCCGGCGGCGGGGTCGTTGGTCCAGGCCGCGGGGGGCAGGGCGGCGGGCGTGTAGAGGTCCACCACGGCGGCGCTCGCGGCGAGTTCCGCCCGGACGAGGACGGCGTCCACGGCGTCGGGTTCACTGGTGGACCAGGTGACGCCCACCCAGTAGCCGAGCCGGTCGCCGAGGGCGTACAGCTCCTCGATGTCCCAGGCGGCCTCCGGGGGCCCGGCGGGGCGCCGGCCCTCGTCCAGGGCGCGGGCGAGGGCGACCTCGTGGGCCACGCGGGAGTTGGGCACGCCGGTCAGCCGGAGCCGGTCGGGGCGTACGGACTCCAGGTGGCGGGCGAGCCAGGGCAGATCGCCGTCGGTCTCGGCCCAGGGCAGGCGGGGCGCGTCGGCGACGGAGAGGGTGGGGCCGCCGGGGGCGCGCAGGACGACGTCGTAGCGGTGGCGGCTGAGTTCGTTGTGGTGGCGGGCGCGTTTGACGCGGATGTCGGTGCCCGCCGTGCCGGGCAGGGCGGCGAAGAACTCGGGGTCGACCAGGAGTTCCTTCTCGATGGTGAGGTTCTGTTCGACGGCCCGGCGCAGGGCGGGGATGTCCTGGTCGGGGGCGCGGGTGCTCTCCACGGCGGTGGCGAAGGGCCGTAGCAGCCGGTGGTTGCGGACATCGCCGACGAACACCGCGCCGCCGGGCACCACCAGGCGCAGGGCCCAGTCGAGCACGCCGCGCAAGTAGTCGGCGTCGGGGAAGTACTGGGCCACGGAGTTGAGGACGACGGTGTCGAAGTGGCCCTCGGGCAGCCCGTCGGTCTCGTCGGCGGCCTGCACGCGCAGCTGGACCTTGGCGGCCAGCTCAGGATGGCCTTCGAGCTGGCGGCGCAGTTCCGCCACGACGGGCGCGGAGAAGTCCGTACCCCAGTATGCGTCGCAGTCGGGGGCCAGTCGGGACAGCAGGAGTCCGGTGCCGACGCCGATCTCCAGGATGCGGCGGGGGCGCAGTTCCTGGATGCGGGCGACGGTCCGCTCCCGCCACTCGCGCATCTCGGTGAGCGGGATGGGTTCGCCGTCGTAGCTGCTGTTCCAGCCGGCGAAGTTCTCGCCGAACGCGGCGTCGGTGGGCTCGGCGTGCACGGTGTCGTAGAGCACCTGCCACTCGCCGACCTGGTCGCGGGCGATCCGCTCGTCCCGGCCCCGGTCGGTGGCGTCGGGCACGACGTAGCCGATCAGCCGGCGCTCGCCGGGGGTGTCCTCGCGGGCGACGACCGCCGCCTGGGCGACGCCCGGGTGGGCGGCGAGCAGGGCCTCGATCTCGCCGGGCTCGATACGGTGGCCGCGCACCTTGACCTGGGCGTCGGCGCGTCCGTCGAACACCAGCAGCCCGTCCGCCGTCCAGTGGGCGAGGTCGCCCGTGCGGTACATCCGCTCGCCCGTGGCGAACGGGTCGGGCACGAACCGGGTGGCGGTCAGCGCCGTACGTCCGAGGTAGCCGCGCGCGAGTCCGGCGCCCGCGACATACAGCTCCCCGGTGATGCCGGGCGGGACGGGCCGCAGGAAGGCGTCCAGGACGTAGGTGCGGCCGTTGGCGATGGGCCGGCCGATCGGGACGATGTCCGCGCCGGGGGCCAGCGGCGGGCTCATGGAGGCGCAGACGGTGGTCTCGGTCGGGCCGTACGCGTTGATCATCCGGCGGGTGCCGGACCAGCGGTCGGCCAGCGCGGGCGGGCACGCCTCACCGGCGACGACCAGGGTGCGCAGCCGGTCGGGGAGTTCGTCGGCGGTGGCCAGCGCGCTCGGTGGGACGGTGACATGGGTGATGTCCCAGTGGCGCAGCGCCTCGTCCAGCGACACCTGCGGGGGCAGGGTCTCGGCGGGCGCGAGGATCGCGGCGGCCCCGGACAGCAGCGCCATCAGCAGCTCGGACACGGCCGCGTCGAAGCCGAGCGAGGCCAGTTGCAGGACGCGCGCGTCCGGTCCGACGGCGAACCGCTCGATCTGCGCGGCGGCCAGATTGCCGAGCCCGGCGTGCGGGACGACGACGCCCTTGGGGGTGCCGGTGGAGCCGGAGGTGTAGATGACGTAGGCGGCCTGCGCGGCCGGGACGGTGGGCGGCTCCAGCGGCTGCGCGGGAAGGGTCGCTTCGTTCAGTTCGTCGTCCAGGACGACGATCCGGCCCGGGAAGTCTTCGGGCACGGCGGCCCGGGTCTGTGTGGTGCACAGGAGTACGGCGGGCCGCGCGTCGCCGGTCAGATACGCGATCCGCTCGGCGGGGTACGCGGGGTCGACGGGTACGAAGGTGCCGCCCGCCTTCGTGACGGCGAGCAGCGCGACGACCAGTTCGACGGAGCGCGGCACCAGCAGGGCGACCCGGGTTTCGGCGGCCACCCCGAGGTCGCGCAGATACCGGGCCAGCCGCCCGGACTCCCGCTCCAGCTCGGCGTAGCTCACCTCCCGGTCGGCGCCGACCAGCGCGGTGTCAGTGGGCGTGCGGGCCGCCTGGGCGGCGAACAGCTCGGGCAGCGCGGGCCGGTCGCGGTCCGAGGTGCCGCTATCGCTGCCTGTGCCTATGTCCGTGCCTGTGTCGTTCCACGTGTCCAGCACCAGCGTCCGGTCCGCGGCGCCGGTCACCTCCAGGCGGCCGGCCGGGACCGACGGGTCGGCGACCAGCTGTTCCAGGACCCGGACGAGGGAGGCGAGGAGTTCATCGGCCTCGGCGCGGGTGAACGCGTCGGGCCGGTAGACGAGGTCCCCGCGGATCCGCTCGTCCTCCAGGACGGCGACCAGGGTCAGCGGGTAGTGGCCCGCGTCCTCGGGTGTCCCGGCGGGCCGGATGGACAGCGTGTCGGGGTCGTCGGTGGCGCCCAGCGGGGGGCGCGGATAGTTCTCGTAGACCACGAGGGTGTCGAAGGTGGCGGCCGGACCGGCGAGGCGCTGGATCTCGGTGAGTCCCAGGTGCTGGTGGGACATCAGGGCGACCTGCCGTTCCTGGAGGTCGGTGAGCAGCTCCAGCATCGGCCGGGCGCCGTCCAGGCCGACCCGCACGGGCAGGGTGTTGATGAACAGCCCGATCATCGACTCGACGCCGGGCAGCTCGGTGGGCCGCCCGGCGACGGTCGTGCCGAACACGACGTCGGTGCGGCCGGTCAGCCGGGCCAGCAGCACCGCCCATACGCCCTGGAGGAGGGTGTTGAGGGTCAGGCTCCGGCCGCGCCCGAGGGCGACCAGTCGGCGGCCCAGTTCCGCGTCCAGTTCGTAGGTGATCCGCTGCGGTTCGGCGGGGTCGGTGACCCGGTCGGCGGGGACCACCAGCGTCGGCTCGTCCACGGGGGCCAGTTCGGCCCGCCAGGCGGCGCGCGCGGCCTCCTTGTCCTGCCGGGCCAGCCACTCCAGGTAGGCGCGGTAGGAGGTGGCGGGCGGCAGGGCACGGGGGTTGCCGCCCGCCTCGTACAGCCGGGCGACCTCGCTGACCAGGACCGGCAGCGACCAGCCGTCGGAGGCGATGTGGTGGCTGGTGAAGGCCAGCCGGTGGCGCCGCTCGGCGATCTTGACCAGCAGCACCCGCAGCAGCGGGGCGGCGGTGATGTCGAAGCGGTGTTCCTGGTCCTCGGCGGCCAGCCGCCCGAACGCGGCGAGCGCGTCGGCCTCGGGCAGGTGCGACACGTCGTCGGAGCGCCACGGGATCGTCACCTCGCGGGCGACGGTCTGCACGAACCGCCCCGACTCCAGCTCCCGGAACCCGGCCCGCAGGGTGGCGTGCCGGGTCACGACCGCCTGCCAGGCGGCCCGCAGCCGCGCCACGTCCAGCGGCCCGGTCAGCTCCAGCCAGCGCTGCCCCTCGTAGACATCGGGCCCCTGCTCGTCGTAGGCGGCGTGGAAGAGCAGCCCTTCCTGGAGCGGGGACAGCGGCCATACGTCGGCCAGCGCGGGGACGGCCGTCTCGATCTCGGCGACCTCGGCGCGGGTGAGGTCGAGGAGGGTGAAGTCGGAGGGCGTGTGACCGCCCGCCGTGGGCTGGGCGGCGTGGGCGGCGAGGCCGTGCAGCATCGCGAGCCAGGCCCGCCCCAGGGCCTCGGCGCGGTCGCCGTCGAGCACCTCACCGGCCCAGCTCAGGGTCAGCGTCAGCTCGGGCCCGTCGGGGGTGTCCCGGACGGTCGCGCCCGCCTCGACGACATGCTTCACGGGCGTGGCGGGGTCGACTGAGCCGCCGATGCCGGTCGTGGGCTGCCAGGGTCCGGCGCCGGACGTGCCGGGCGCGGCGGACCGGCCGAGGTAGTTGAACCCGATCTGCGGGACGGGGAGCCGGGCCAGTTCGGGCGCGGTGTCCGGGTTGAGATACCGCAGCAGTTCGAAGCCGAGGCCGTCGCCGGGCAGGGAACGGGCCTGTTCCTTCACTGCCTTGAGCAGTTCACCGGCGGCCGGGCCGCCGGCCAGGGCCTCGGTGAGGTCGACGCCCGCCGGGTCGAGGCGGACGGGCTTGACGCCGGTGAACCAGCCGACCGTACGGGAGAGGTCCACCCCGTCCAGGGCCTCACGGCCATGTCCCTCGATGTCGAGCAGCACGGCCGTGCCCCGGCCGTCCCGCCAGTGGGCGACGCCCCCGGCGAGGGTGGCGAGCAGCACCTCGTGAACGCCGCAGTGGAAGGCGCTCGGGGCGCGGTTGACCAGGTCCCGGGCCTGCGCGGGCGGCAGGGTCCAGGTCGCCCGCCGGACCGTCCCGGCGGTGTCCCGGGCAGGGTCCAGCGCCCGGGACCCGATCCGCTCTTCGCCACCGCCACCGCCACCGCCACCGCCGTCGCCGCCGCCGTCGCCGCCGAGCAGCGCGGTCCAGGCGGGCAGTTCGGCGGTACGGGTCTCGGCGCGCGCCTCGGCGGCGAGCTTGCCGGCCCAGTTCCGGAAGGTGATCGCCGGGGGCGTGAGCGCGGGCTCCCGCCCGGCGGCCACGGCCTCGCAGGCGGCGCGCAGATCGCCCAGCAGCACCGGCCAGGACACGGCGTCGACGGCGAGATGATGCACCGCCAGCACCAGCCGCCCGTCCGCCTGCCCCGCGTCGAGCCAGACGGCCTGCACGACGACACCGGAGGCGGGGTCGAGCCTGGACACGGCGTCGCGGGCGACGCGGGTGGCTCGGGCGTCCAGGTCGGTGGGGGCGGCGAGGGCCTCGGGCGTGTCGCCCTGCTCAGGTGTCTCGGCGCCGGGCCCCCGCTCCCCGCCCACCGCGACCCGCCGCACCAGCTGCGCCGCGTCCCCGCTCCCCCGGCCCGCCACGAACAGCCTCGGCTCCCGACCCGGTTCGACGCGGGACCGGAGCATGTCGTGGGTGTCGAGTACGGCGCGCAGGGCACCGGTCAGGGTGTCCTCGCCGAGCCCGGCCGGGACCGCGACGACCGCCCACTGGGCGAGCCCCCCGGTCTCCACCGCCCTCGGGGCCCGCTCGCGCAGGGCTCGCATCACCGGCGTCCACGGCACCTCGCCCCCGGTGTCGGCCTCCGGCGCCCCCGAGGTGGCGGTGTCGTCCGCGAGGCGGGCGACGGCGGCGATGGCGGCCGGGGTCTCGTGCTCGAAGACGTCCTGCGCGCTGAAGACGATCCCCTTGCGGTTGCCGCGCGCCGCGAGCTGCATCGACATGATCGAGTCGCCGCCCAGCTCGAAGAAGCTGTCCTCGACGCCGACCTGTTCCAGCCCGAGCACGTCGGCGAACAGTTCGCAGACCAGCTTCTCGGCGGCGGTGCGCGGCTCCCGGTTCGTGGCGGCCGTGAACTCGGGGGCGGGCAGGGCCCTGTGGTCGACCTTGCCGTTGACGGTGAGCGGGAGCGCGTCGAGGACGACGACGGCGGCCGGGACCATGTAGTCCGGGAGCCGTTCGGCCAGCCGCGCGCGCAGCGCCTCGCCGTCCGGGCCGGTTCCGTCCGGGACGACGTACCCGATCAGGCGCTTCTCGCCGGGCCGGTCCTCACGGACGGCCACGACCGCCTGACCGACGCCGGGCAGGTCCGCCAG
>NZ_JBHYUG010000025.1:0-3975 GCF_042749375.1 Streptomyces sp. NPDC059477
TCCCTGGGGACTTCCGGCCGCCGGTGCACGGCACGTCAGGCGTACGCGTCGAAGGCGATGCCCGCGGGCTTCGAGTAGTTGAGCTGCCACTCGAAGTCGCCGTCCTTGATCTTCAGGGAGGCGGAGCCGAAGTTGGCGCTCACGAGCTTGTCGCGGTAACCCGCCGGGTAGCCGTCCCAGCCCACCAGACGCGGGTAGAACCAGTTGCCGGTGGCGTTCTCCGCCGGTTCGTCATTGGTGTTGGCGAAGCGGAAGCAGTGGGTCGAGGCCCCGTCCTTGTGGTACACGACCTTCGGGTGGGTACCGTCGAAGCGGATCGCCGAGCGGGCGGCCACCTGGTACGTCGAATGCTGGGACACCGACACGTACTGGACCGCGTTGTTGCTGATCCACACCACGACGTGTTCCCAGTCATGGGTGTGACCGATCGCGGCCGGACCGAGGGTCGCCTGGTCCTTCTCGAAGTAGCTCGCGTACATCACCGCGCACCAGCCGTTGTTGCACTTGGCGCGCGAGTAGGTGTTGGCGTTGGCGAGCTGGGCGGGGTCATGGCACTTGCCGTTGACATCGCCGCCGAGCGGCAGACCGGGGTTGATGGTGCCGTCCGCGCCTATCGCGGCGGTGGCGTAGCAGCCGTCACCGTCGTAGTCGTAGGCGGGGGAGAAGGTCTGATCCAGACCGCTGGCGTTCTGGGGCAGCAGGGTCAGCACATTCGCCTGGGCCTGGGCGGGCAGCGCGACGACCAGGGCCATCGCACCGAGTGCGGCGGCGAACACGGAACGACGCCGGACACGAGTGGGGGAGGTGGTGCCGGAACCTCTGGTGGGGGACAGCGGGTTACGCACGTCGACTCCTGACTCCGAACGAGACGCAGGTTGCGCTCGGTCACTTCAGGTCCAGACCTTCGCAGGCGTGCTTCGGCGGCGTCAATGACCTGGAAGGAGACGGCACTTCGCGTCCGTCGGGGTCACACATGGCGTTCACGCGGTGGTCGACGCGGGGGCTCCGCCGGGGGGTGTGGGGGTGGGTGAGGGCGGTGGGGGAGGGGTGACGCCGTCGGGTGTGGACCGGCGGCGCCACCGGTCTCGTAGAAGTCAGGACCGCCATAGGGGGCAGGCCGCCACAGGGGTCAGGCCCGGTGTAGAGGACAGACTCGGTGTAGAGGACAGGCCCGGTGTAGAGGACAGGCTCCCCCGTAGGAGTCAGGTCCCCCGAAGTGCCGAGCCCGCGCAAGGGCCAGGTCCCGCAGGAGTCGCACCCCGCAGGAGCCAGGCCCCGCCGCAGTCAGGTCCCCTCACAGGGGCCAGGCCCCGCAGGAGCCAGGCCCCCTCACAGGACCCAGGCCCCGGCAAGGCCCAGGCCCCGGCAAGGCCCAGGCCCCGGTAGGGCTCACGCCCCCGGTAGGGCTCACGCGCCGCTAAGGCTCAGTCTCGGTCGGTGAAGGCGTCGACGCCCGTGCGGTCGGCGGACAGGGTCCACAGCCGGGCCGCCTGCTCCGGGTCGATCGCCCACTCCTTGACGCCGGACCGCCCACCGCCGGCCGGAGCGGGCTCGGCGATGTCGCAGTCCTCCAGATAGACACCGCCCATGCCGTCCAGCTGGGGCGAGGCCGCCGCCCACACCTGGGTCGCCGCGCCCTGCTGCGGGGTCTTGAAGGCGTCCGGGTCGATGGGCTCGCCGTGCTCGTCGAGCCAGCCGCGCTCCACCAGTTCCCGGGGGATCAGGTGGCGCTGGAGCGGGGTGATGATGGCGCCCGGGTGCAGGGCGAAGGCCCGGACACCGCGGCCCCGCGCGAGCCGGTCGAGGTGGACGGCGAAGAGCGAGTTGGCGGTCTTGGCCTGTCCGTAGGCGAGCCACTTGTCATAGCTCTGGTGCCAGTCGATGTCGTCCCAGTGGATGCCGGACGCGTGGTGGCCGCGCGAGGACACCGACACCACCCGCGCCCCACCCGGCTCGATGGCCGGCCACAGCCGGTTGACCAGGGCGAAGTGCCCGAGGTGGTTGGTCGCGAACTGGGCCTCCCAGCCCGGACCCAGCCGGGTCTCCGGGGTCGCCATGATCCCCGCGTTGTCGATCACGAAGTCGATGGTCCGTCCGGATGCCAGGAACCGCTCCGCGAAGCCGCGCACACTCTCCAGGTCGCCCAGATCCAGCTCGTCCACCTCGACGCCGTCCAGCCCCGCCAGGGCCTCTCGCGCCGGGTCCGGTCTCCGGGCCGGTACGACGACCCGGGCGCCGGCCCGGACCAGGGAACGCGTGGTCTCCAGACCCAGACCCGAGTAGCCGCCCGTGACGACGGCGAGCCTCCCCGTCAGATCGATGCCCCGGAGCACCTCGTCGGCGGTGGTACGGGCACCGAAGCCCGACCCGATCCTGTGCTGTGCAGTGGTCATGACCGAACGCTACGGACTGGAGCGCACTCGAAGTCAACACAGGCCCCCCGGAACATGGCGGGCGAACATGGAAAGCCCCGACCGTGACGGGGGAACCACGGTCGGGGCGGCTCAGATGTGGGCGCACATGGCGGTCGCCTCCCGGCGCGGGGCTCCACAGGGCTTCAGCCGAACGATCGTCCCTGTGGGCGAATGATGAGGCCCGGGGTCACTGTCCCACGCACACCCACAGTTGCTTCAACGGAGAACCACCCCTGGCTGTTCCCGCCCCCCGATCCGGCCCTCCGGTGAGCTGCGTCACCGTACCCCGGCGGGTACCCGCCCCTCCCGCGTCCAGGCCAGCAGTTCCTCCCGCGACCAGGTGGTGACCACCCGTTCGGCGGGCACCCCGCACTCCTCCGCCCGCGCGCACCCCAGGATCTGCCAGTCCAGCTGGCCCGGCGCGTGGGCGTCGGTGTCGATGGAGAACAGCGTGCCCGCCGCCACGGCCCGGCGCAGCAGCGGCCGGGGCGGGTCGAGCCGCTCGGGCCTGCTGTTGATCTCCACGGCCGTCCCGGTCTCGGCACACGCGGCGAACACCTCGTCCGCGTCGAACCGCGACGGGGGCCGGGGCTGCCCGCCGTCCCGCCCGATCAGCAGCCGCCCGGTGCAGTGCCCGAGGATGTCGGACCGCGGATCGCGTACGGCGGCCACCATCCGCCGGGTCATCGCGCGGGCGTCCATCCGCAGCTTGGAGTGGACCGACACCACGACCACGTCGAGCCGCTCCAGCAGCTCGGGCTCCTGGTCCAGCGAGCCGTCCTCGTTGATGTCGCACTCGATGCCGGTGAGCAGCCGGAAGGGTGCCCAGGTCGCGTTGAGGGCGTCGATCACATCGAGCTGTTCGCGCAGCCGCCCGGGGCTGAGCCCGCGTGCCACGGTCAGTCGCGGAGAGTGATCGGTCAGCGCCGCCCACTCATGGCCCAGCGCGGCGGCCGTACGCCCCATCTCCTCGATCGGGCTGCCGCCGTCCGACCAGTCGGAGTGCAGATGGCAGTCGCCGCGCAGCCGTGCCCGCAGCTCCCGGCCCCGCTCGGGACGCGGCTCGGCCGCAGCCTCGTCCTCCAGTTTGGCCAGATAGCCCGGGACCTGCCCGGCGAGCGCCTCCTGGGCCACCTGGGCGGTCTTCGGGCCGACGCCCTTGAGTTTCTCCAGCGTCCCGGCCGCCGCCCGCTGCCGTACCTCGTCCGGACCCAGGCCGGTGAGCACCCGGGCGGCGGTACGGAAGGCACGGACCCGGTAGGCGGGGGCCAGCGACCGCTCCAGCAGGAAGGCGATCCGCTCCAGGGCCTCGACGGGATCCATCGCCACCTCCTGCCCCCAGGGTTCCGCACCACGGGGAGCGGCGCACGGCGGAGGGGGAGGGGACGCCGAAGGGATGAAGAGAGGGCGGGCCCGGATCAGGCCCGCCCAGCTCGGATCCCGCCCCCCGGGGGGTTCCCCACCCGCGCCCTCGGCCTATAGGTCCCGCGGGAATCGGTCGTAGGCCTAGTAAATTACGGACTTTAATAGAGCCGCCGTTTGCGAACCCGCCTACCCGTGG
>NZ_JBHYUG010000025.1:3985-96263 GCF_042749375.1 Streptomyces sp. NPDC059477
GCGTCGGGGTGCGGGGGGGTGGGGGGGTGGGCGCTGGGTTGTGTGTGCGTGGCGTGCTTGCGTTTCCGGGCGCAAGCGTCGTGGGCGTCGGTCCTCTGTCCTACCACGGGCCCCCCCTATCGACAGATCGTTCCGGCCGAATGCGCTCTACGCTCTAGACATGACCGAAGTAGACAGTCCGCGCATTTCCCAACCGCGGATCCTGGTGCTCGGAGTGCAGCCGGGCACCCCGCCGTTCCGCATCGTGGAGATCGACGGCGAGGTGGTCGGTGCGGCGAGGACCATCATCGACGTGCTCGAAGTGGCCGCCGACTGGGGCATCACCATCCGGGACCTGGACGACCCGGACGTGGTCCGCTGGGTCGGCGGTGACAAGTTCACCTGGACCACACGCCGGATCTGACGCTCAGCCGACGGTCCACTTCTGGGCGGCGGTGCCGTTGCAGGTCCACAGCTGGAGCCGGGTGCCGTTGGCGGAGTTGGCCCCGGTCACGTCCATGCACTTGTTGGCCTGGATGTTCACGATGTCCTGTGCGCCGCTGACCGTCCATCTCTGGGCGCCGGAGCCATTGCAGTCCCACAGCTGGAGCCGGGTGCCGTCGGCGGTCCCGCCCCCCGTGGCGTCCAGGCACTTGCCGAGCGCCCGGATGGTGCCGTCCGACCCGACGGTCCAGCGCTGCGCGGTGCTGCCGTTGCAGTCGTAGAGCTGTACGGGGGTGCCGTTCGCGGAGTTGGCAGCCGCCACGTCGGCACACTTGCCGGCCAGGCCCCGCAGCGCCGAACCGGTGCCCGAGTCGCTGGTCGTCACCGACACATGGTCCACCACGAGCTGCTGCGGGAAGACCGTCGAGCCGTCCGGGTCGCCCGGCCAGTAGCCGCCCACCGCGAGGTTCAGGATCAGGAAGAACGGCTTGTTGAACACCCACTGGTTGCCGCCGAGGTCGGCCGGGGTGCGCCGCTGGTAGACGGTGCCGTCCACGGACCAGGTGATCGCGTCGGGCGCCCAGTCGACGGCGAAGGTGTGGAAGCCGTCGGCGAAGGCCTGGCCGCCCGGCAGCGAGTAGGCGGCGCCGATGCCGCCGGAGCCGGAGTAGCCGGGGCCGTGGAGCGTGCCGTGGATGGTGGAGGGCTCGAAGCCGACGTTCTCCATGATGTCGATCTCGCCCGAGTTGGGCCAGCCGACCTGGCCCAGGTCGTTGCCGAGCATCCAGAACGCGGGCCACATGCCCTGTCCGCGCGGCACCTTGAGGCGGGCCTCGACATGGCCGTACTGGGCGGTGAACTTCCCGGCGGTGTTCAGCCGGGCCGAGGTGTACTCGCACCGGCCGTACCAGCACTGGTAGTTGTTCGGGTTCTCACGGCGGGCGGTGATCACCAGCTGGCCCTGGCCGTTGAGGGCCGCGTTGGCGTTGCCCGCCGTGTAGTACTGGCGCTCGTGGTTGTTGACGTTGTCGCCGGTCTCGATCTGCCAGTTCGCACCGTTGACGGCGGCACCGGCCGGTCCGTCGAAGGTGTCGGAGAAGACCACGGCCTGGGCGCCGATCGGCGCCTCGGCCTGGGCCTGTGCGGGGGTGGTGGCGACGGCTGCCGAACCGACCATCACTGCGGACAGCGCGGCGAGCAGACATCTGCGGAGCAGTCGTGGAGTGGCCACGGCTCTCCCTTCCGTAGGCAGCCCGATGGGGCGGGAGTGCCTACCGATGTGGGGGATAGAGAGGTCGCCCTTGATTTAAGTAATGAAATAAGGGGTCGTCAAGACTCTGGTCCGGACCAGTGTTCGCATTTCAGTGTCCGCGTCCCCAGGTGTGAACGGCCCGGCCCAGTCGTCGGCCGAGCAGCAGATAACCGGCCAGCGCCCCCGCGCTGTTGAGAATGACGTCGTCGATGTCGAACGCCCGCCCGGTGATCATCGCGCCCTGGACCAGCTCCACCAGCAGCATCACGGTCGCGGTGAGCAGCAGGACGCGCAGCATCCCGCGCGCCTTCGGCGCCACCACCGGCACCAGCACCCCGAAGGGGACGCCGAGCAGCAGATTCCCGCCGATCTGCTTGGCCGCGTCCCGCAGTTCGGGCCGGTCCAGATACGCCATGAGTGAGCGGCCGGGGCGCAGATTGGTGTGGGTGAGCGCCTCCGAGGCGGGGGAGGGCTGAAGGGTGAGCCGGGCGAGCACGACCGCGAAGCCCACCATCAGCACGAACGCGCAGACGACGGTGAGCAGCCGCACCAGCAGCCGGAGATACCGTCGCGCCGAGCGCCCGGCACGACGGGCGGGCGATCGCTTGGCGTCATGGGCGGGCGTGCGCTGGGCGGCGCCGGACGCCTTCTGTCCCGTACCGCCGGGTGACGGGTTCGCCTTCTCGGCGCGGGCGCGGGCGCTGGCGCGGGTGCGGGTACCGGTGCGAATGCGTTGCGGGAGCCGGAGACGTGCGGCTGCGCGGGACATGCGGGGTTCCTCCAGTCGTCGACCGCCTGGCGCCGGGCGTACGGCGGTTCAGTCGCCGTACGTCACGCGTACCTCCTCGAAGCCGAGCGAGCGCAGCAGCCCTTGCAGCATCCCGGTGGTGTTGTCCTCGGCGCGGGCGGTGAGCCCGCTCTCCTTCGCCGCGTCGCCGATGTGCCGCACGGCGAGCTGCTGCACGGCCTGTTCGCTGTTGGGGTTGTCGGAGAAGAGGTCGCCGAGGCGGTCGAGGAGCCCGCGCTCCTTGGAGACGGCGTAGGAGCGGTCGGGGTCGAGGGCCGGGGTGCCGAGCGCGGCGTGCGGCAGCCGCAGCGTGGCCGATGTGCGGTCCTCGTCGACCGTGATGTCGTTCTCGCCGACCTTGCCGAGGTCGACGTAGGCGTCGACGGTGCCCGCGCCCACGTACAGGGTGCGGGTGCCGCGGATGGCGTCGGGCAGCAGTTTGGCGTCCTTCTCCAGGTCCACCACGACCTGGAAGTTGCCGGAGGCGGCGTCGTAGCGGCTCATGTCCTGGATGGACTGGAGCAGGGCCGGACCGGAGCGGTCCTGGGTCTCGGTGCCGAACACATCCTTGAGTCCGGGCAGCACACTCAGCCGGAGCCCGGCGAACAGCACGGCGAGCACCAGCACCACGACACTCGCCACCTTGGCCCAGCCAGGTATCCGGCTGGGCGTCCGGTCGGGCGTCCGGTCGGGGAGGCGTCCGAGGGAAGTCGACATGTCGATGGCCCTCCTTCCTTCCTCCCTTCCGGATGCCCACACAAGTCTCCCGGCATACCGACGGGTTGACGCCTTGGGCGCTTTGCCACCGAACGGGCGGTACGGGAGGGACCGGCTGCCGGGCGGGAGTACCGGGGAGCACCGGGGAGGACCGCGGAGGACCAGAGAGGACCGGGGCGGCGGAGGAACCGGGCGAGGCGGGGTCAGACCGAGCCGGACGCGGCTCCCGGACGTTCCAGCGCCGCCGCCAGGGTCGGCCGGGGCGGCAGCAGCCGGGACAGGCCGGTCACCCGCAGCACGCGCAGGGTCAGCGGGTGGACGCAGACCAGCTGAAGCCGGCCGTCACGGTCCAGGACCCGGGAGCGGGCCCGGTACAGCAGGCGCAGCCCGGAGCAGTCGAAGAACTCCACCCGGGTCAGGTCGAGGACGATGAGCGAGCCGGGGCGGGCGGTGACGGCGTCCAGGTGCGGGGCGATCTCCGCCGCCGCGGCGATGTCGATCTCGCCCCGGAACTCCACGATGGTGTGGCCGCGCACCCGGTGGACGAGCAGATGCCGGGTGAGCGGCGCGGGGTCCTGCTGCACGACGACATCGCCTCCTACCTGCTGAACCCGCGGGGCTCGGCCCAACACCGTTCTTTGCCCTGCAAGTTACCCTCGTTAGGAGGAATTTCAGCATGTTCGATTGACATATGTCGCCGAATTGAGAGCGAGTTCTCAGCTCTTGGTGGTGAAGTCCGCGCTCCCGGAGGTGAAGTCGACCGGTGCCGAGCGCTGCGCGGGCCGGGCGGGAGACGCTCACGCCCCACCGCGCGCCGGGGCGCGCCCACCCACCGCCGGCCGGCGGGACCGTCCCCATGGCCTACTCGACAACCCCCGTGCCACCACGCACACGCGTCACACCCCTCCCCGCTGACGGCACAAAGAGGCCCCGCCGCGACGGGGGAACGCGGCGGGGCCTGACAGTGGACTGCCCAGTGGAAACAGATTTATGCGCGCCCGGCGCGGAGAGTTCGCTTCCGCTCCCCGGGCCGCCCCACCCGCATCACCCGTCGGCAGGCTCCACCACGAACAGCGGAAGCACCCGGTCCGTCTTCAGCTGGTAGTCGGCGTACGGCGGGTACGCGGCGACCGCGCGCTCCCACCACTGCTCGCGCTCCGCGCCGGACAGCTCACGGGCGATCATGTCCCGCTTCCTGGGCCCGTCCTGAAGCTCGACCCGTGGGTCGGCCTTCAGGTTGTAGTACCAGACGGGGTGCTTCGGGGCGCCACCCAGCGACGCGACCACGACATAGCTCCCGTCGTGCTCCACCCGCATCAGCGGCGTCTTGCGGATCTTGCCGCTCTTCGCGCCCAGACTGGTGAGGATCACCACCGGCAGATCACCGCCGGGCTGATGGTTGCCCTCGGCCCCGCCGGTGCGCTCGTACAGCGCGACCTGATCCTCCACCCACTTCTGCGGACTCGGCTCGTACTCACCTTCCAGAGGCATGACTTTTCATCCCTTCCCGCTGCCGCGCGGCGTTCCGGCAGCGCACCTTTCGCTCCAACACCGGCCCGCACCCGATTCATCCGGTGCCCAGGGCCTTTCCGGCCGACCGTCATTACCTCGGACGTCATCGACCGCCCGAGGTCCGTCCGGCACAGTGGTGACCACCTCGAACCGATCAACCTCGATCAACATCGCACGACAACAGGGGAGCGGCCATGACCACGGCCATCGACACGACCACCCGCACCGTGGTGGCGGAACTGCTGCGCCGGATCGGCACCGGCGACCCGGAACACATCGCCGAGCTGTACGCCGAGACATCCGACTGGCGGCTGAGCTGGCCCGAGGACGAGCACGGACGCGCCGACACCCCCTGGATCCGCGAGCGCCGCACCCGCGCCGACACCGCCGCCCACTTCCGGGAGCTGGCCGCCCACCACGTCCCCGAAGCGGTCGACACCCGGGTCGAGCGGATCCTCGTGGACGGCGCCGACGCCGTGGTCCTCGGCGAGATCCGCCAGACCGCCGCCCCCACCGGCCGCGCCTACCGCGCCCGGTTCGCCCTCCATCTGACCGTCGAGGACGGCAAGGTCGTACGCCACCACGTGTACGAGGACAGCCTCGCCGTCGCCCGAGCCTTCACCCCGGCCGACGACGCCCGCTGAGCCCTGCCGGGCCACTACCCGGGCCTCCACCGAGCGACACCGAGCCCCCAGCCAGCCCCCATCCGCACCGCCCGGCCTCTACCCCCCAAGCACCCCCACCTGGACCTCCCCCAGCCGCCCCGGATCCGCGATCACCTCGTACGACGCGATCCGCTCCCCCGTCACCACCACCCGGAGTACGGACAGGAGCCGCCCGCCCGGAGCCACGACGATTCCGACCGTGCCGTCGACCAGGGCGACCGCCCCGGACCGGGCCCGCTCCCGGAGCAGCACCGTGCCCTCCGCCACCGCGCGGGCGCCGCGCAGCTCCACCGGCATGCCGGGCGGCAGCGCGGCCGGGTCGGCGCGGCGCACCACCTCGGGCGCGAGCACCGCGAGCAGCGCGGCCGTGTCACCGCCCCGCGCGGCGGCGAGGAACGCCTCGACGACCCGCCGGTGCCGGTCGAGTTCCGCGCCGGGCACCTCGGACGTGCCCCGCACCTTGTGCCGGGCCCGGCTGGCCAGCTTCTTCGCGGCCGGCAGCGAGCGGTCCACGATCGGGGCGATGTCCTCGAACGGCACCGCGAACAGATCGTGCAGCACGAACGCCACCCGCTCGGCCGGGTTCAGCCGCGCCAGCACCACCAGCAGCGCCAGCCCGACCGAGTCCGCCAGCACCGCCTCCTCCTCGGGCACGTTCCCGTCGTCCCCGCCGGGCTCCGGCGTGGGCGGCCCGTACGGCTCCGCCCGCCGG
The DNA here is from genome assembly GCF_042749375.1 of Streptomyces sp. NPDC059477. Lineage (NCBI taxonomy): Bacteria > Bacillati > Actinomycetota > Actinomycetes > Kitasatosporales > Streptomycetaceae > Streptomyces > Streptomyces sp. NPDC059477. The sequence goes on from NZ_JBHYUG010000025.1 coordinate 10,054, forward strand.
GCCGCCCGCGCCCGCAGCATGTCCAGGCACACCCGGGACACGACCGTCGTCAGCCAGCCCGCCAGATTGCCGATCCCCTCGGCGCCGGTCCGGCTCAGCCGCAGCCACGCCTCCTGGACCGCGTCGTCCGCCTCGTCCGGCGAGCCCAGCATCCGGTACGCGACCGCCCGCAACCTCCCGCGCTGCTCCTCGAACCGCCGCGCCAGCTCACCGGCTCCGCCGTCCTGGTCGTCGTGCATCGGTCACCTTTCCCTGTCGTGCCCCGTCACCCCTGTGACGAGCCCACGACCATCGAGGTGACCACAGATGACCATGACCCTGCTGCACATCGACGCCAGCGCTGACACGCCCGCCGACTCCGTGAGCCGACAGCTCACCGGGCGGTTCGTGACCGCCTGGCGGGCCCGGCACGGCGACCGGGTCCACCACCGTGACCTGGCGGTGGACCCGGTGCCGCCGCTGACCGCCGCCTACACCACGCTCGGCCGCCGCGTCGAGCGCGAGGGCCTCGTCCCGCCGGAGAAGGTGCCCGCGCTGATCGCGAACCCGGCCGAGGAGCGCGAGTGGGCCCACACCCGCCCGCTGATCGACGAACTCCGGGCCGCGCGGACGCTGCTGCTCGGCGTCCCGATGTACAACTTCTCGGTGCCCGCCGCCCTGAAGGCGTGGATCGACCGGATCACCTTCCCCGGCGCGTTCACCGACCCCGACTCCGGCGAGAGCCTGCTGGCCGGGACCCGCGTGGTGGCCGTGCTGGCCCGGGGCGGCGCCTACGGCCCCGGCACCCCGCGCGAGAGCTACGACTTCCAGACACCGTACCTGCGTGCCTACTTCGGCAATCTCGGCGTCACGGACCTGCATGTCGTGGCCGCCGAACTGACCCGCGTCGACGTCATACCGCAGCTCGCCGGGCTCGAAGAGCTGGCCGCCCGCTCGCTCGCCCAGGCGAAGGACGCGGTCACGGCGCTGGCCTGATCTCGGCCCAGCGGCAGCCGGGCCGCCTCCCGGGCGCGGGCGGCGGGCCCGGTGCCGCCCGCGATACCCGCCGTGACCATCGCGCTGTTCGCCAGCCCGAACAGCGCCCCCACCCGCTCGGCCTCGCCCCCCGCCCCGCCCGTACGCGTTGATCCACGCGCACCCCCGGAAGCCCTCCTCGGCGAGCCCCCCGTGCCAGCCCCGAGACCAACCGCACACCCCGCCCGTAGAACCCATGCTCTCCTGGTCCCATCCCCCACGAGGAGCAGCCCATGGACCGCCCGCCCCTGCCGCCCTTCACCCGCGAGACCGCCGCCCGGAAGGTCCAGGCCGCCGAGGACGCCTGGAACACCCGCGACCCGCACAAAGTCGCCCTCGCCTACTCCGAGTACTCCGTCTGGCGCAACCGCGACATCTTTCTCACCGGCCGCGCCGAGATCACCGCGTTCCTCACCGCCAAATGGGCGCGCGAGCACGACTACGCGCTGCGCAAGGACCTGTGGGCCTTCGACGGCAATCGCATCGCCGTGCGCTTCCAGTACGAGTGCCGGGACGCCGACGGCCGCTGGTGGCGCTCGTACGGCAACGAACTGTGGGAGTTCGACGCACACGGCCTGATGACCCGCCGCGAGGCCAGCATCAACGACGTCCCCATCGAGGAGCACGAGCGCCGTATCCACGGCCCCCGCCCGGCAGCCGAGCACGGGGCGTCCTTCCCGGTCCAGTAGGCCCGCGTTCACGGGTTCCGGCGTTCAGTAGGGTTCCCGCGTGAACCAGGTGAGCGAGACGGCCGGATGAGCGGGACGGGCGGGGTGAACGGGCCCGGGCCGAATGACGGGCCGGCCGGGATGAACGGGCCGGGCGGGAAGCCCTTCCTCTACGTCGTCGTCTGCGCCGCCGGGATCGCGGCCGACGTCGGTGAGCTGATCGGCGCCGCCCAGGCACGTGGCTGGGAGGTCGGGGTCATCGCCACGCCCGTGGCCCTGGCGGGCGGCTTCTTCGACACCGCCGCCGTCGAGGAGCGCACCGGCCGCCCGATCCGCTCCGCCTGGCGCAGCCCCGGCGATCCCCGCCCGTTCCCGCCGCCCGACGCGGTGGTGGTCGCCCCCGCCACCTTCAACACCGTCAACAAATGGGCGGCGGGCCTCGCCGACACCCTCGCCGTGGCCACCCTGTGCGAGGCGTACGGTCTCGGCGTCCCGATCGCCGTCCTGCCCTGCGTGGGCGCCGCCCTCGCCGCCCACCCCGCCTACCAGGACAGCCTGACCCGGCTGCGCGGCATGGGCGTGCGCTTCGGCGACCCCTACGCCGGCGACCCGGACCCGGCGGGTCGCCGCCCGGCGTTCGGGTGGGCGCTCGCCCTGGACCTGCTGGAGCGCCGGAGCCCTTCCTGAGCGCCGCGGGCCCCTCTCAGTGCGGGCCCCGGGGCGCGAACTCCGTCCCGCACGGGCCCGCCCCCTCGCTCTGCGGGAGCGGGACCCGTTCGCCGCGCAGGGTCAGGGTGCGGTAGTAGGCGCCGATGCGCTGGGTGGAGCGGCCCACGTAGTGGCCGATGAAGGAGCGGCGGAAGCGGTCGGCGGTGCGGTTCGGCTGGGAGCCGTGCACCAGGCTGCCGTTGAAGAACAGCACGTCACCCGGTGCCATGTCGACCGGTACCGGCGTCAGACCGGGCGGCGGCGGCACGTACTCCCGCGCGAAGGACAGCTCCTCGTCCGCCGTCTCGGGACAGAACAGGTCCATCCGATGGGTCCCCGGCACCACCTGGAGCCCGCCGTTGTCCTGGTCGATGACATCACAGGCCACCCACGCCGCCACACAGGTGCCCGGCTCGACCCGCAGATAGAAGTTGTCCTGGTGCAGCGCCTGCCCCCGGGCGCCCGGCGGCTTGAAGTAGAACATGCTCTGCGCGGCCAGCACCTCCTCGCCCAGCAGCACCTCCAGCACGGTCCGCAGCCGGGCGTCCAGCAGCATGTCCCGCGCGCGGGCGTTGATCTCGTGCGGCTGCATCACCCGCGGATACTCGGCCAGCGGATCGCCGGGCGCCCCCCGCCCCGGCTCGAAGTGCCCCGGTACCGGACCGGCCGCGTGCAGCGCCGCGAACTCCTCGCACAGCCGAGCGATCTCGGCGTACCCGAACAGACCCCGTACCACCAGGAAGCCGTCCTGGAAGCTGGCCAGCTCGGTTTGGGTCAGGATGGAGGTGTCGGCGGTGCCGTTGTCCGTGGCTGTCATGCTGCGCTCCCTCGGTCCGGCGTCCCTGCACACGTCACGCTAGGTCGGCGGACCGTACGGGAGGATGTCCATGAGCGCTGACGAATTGTCCGTGGCTGCCGCCCCGGGCAATCCCTCCCCGCCACCCGGCCTGGTGGTGGCCGGGCACTACGACCAGGGCCCCGGCTACACCGTCAGCCGGCCCGGCGGCGCCGACAGCTGGCTGTTCACCTGGACGACCGGCGGGCGCGGCCGGCTGCGCCAGGGCGGCACCGAGGTGCGCACCGGCCCCGGCGAGCTGGTGGCGCTCGCGCCGGGCGTCCGGCAGCTCTACAGCGTGGCCCCGCGCGCCCGCCACTGGCGGTTCTGGTGGGCGCACTGCCGCGCCCGCGCGTCCTGGCTGGGCTGGCTGCGCCCGTACGAGGCCGGGGACGGCGTCTATCTCGTGGCGCCGGTCGCGGCCGGACTGCACGGCCGGGTGGAGTCGGCGTTCCTGCGGCTGCTCGCCGACGCCCGCTGGAGCGGCGACCCCGCCGCCGCGCCCCGGCCACCCGGCGCCCTCCCGCCACCCGGCGCCCTCCGACCCGGCGGCCCCCGCCCGCACTGCGGCGAGACGGTCGCCGTCGCGCACGGCGCCCTGACCACCGAGCTGGCCCTGGGCGCGCTGGAGGAAGCGGTCCTGCTCGCCACCGGCACCGCCCGCGCCGCCCCCACCGCGCCCGGTATCGACGTCCGGCTGCTGCGCGCGCAGGCCGTCATCGCCGCCGACCCCGGCGCCGCGCACACCGTCGCCTCCCTGGCCGCCGCCGTCGCCCTCTCGCCCTCCCGGTTCGCCCACCTCTTCGCCCAGCAGCTCGGCGAGTCCCCGATGCGGGCCCTGCGCGAGACCCGGCTCCAGTACGCGGCCCGGCTGCTGGAGAGCAGCGATCTGGCCGTCGAACGGGTCGCCCTGACCTCGGGCTTCGCCAGCCCCTTCCACTTCAACCGGATCTTCCACCGCCGCTACGGCGTCCCCCCGGGCGCCTACCGGGCCGCCCACCGACCCCACCGGTGAATGCCCCGGACTTCCGCGTCAGCCGATAACAATTGACGTCGAATTCCCATGTCGACATAGCGCCGATTTCTTGTCGCTACGGCACTCGTGCAGAGGGTTCGGTGATGAATTGACGCGGGGTCAAATAGGTTCCCCCGTGCGGTAATGCCGGGCCGTTGGGAATGCGAGGACGTCTCTTGTTCCGTCTGGTGCCCTGTGCGAAAGTGTGCGCAGTTGGTGTGCGGACTGTGCGTTCGCCGCATGTCCTTTTGAGAGGAACGCAGCCGTGCTCGACGCAGGCTCGTCGAATTCCCCGGACCCCGTGCCCCACCTCGTCGGCGAACTGCTCGACCGGCACTGGGCAGCGGCCTTCGCCTACGCGCGTCTGTGCACCGACGGTTCCCGGGCCGCCGGAATACTCACCACGGCCGCGTTCACCAGGCTCTTCGGCCAATTGCCGGCGCGCGGCGCCCCGTCACCGCTGTGGCGCCAGCGGCTGCTGATCGCCGTACGCCGAATAGCGGCCGAGTGGGGCACCGACGACAGACGCGCGATGCTCGCCCCCGAACTGCGCGGCGACACCGACCGGCGCGGGCCGGTCCCCCTGCTGCCGTCCACCGAACGACGACTGATCGCGGTGGCGTTCCAGCGCCTTCCGGAGCCGGCCCGCGCTCTGCTCTGGCACACCGAGGTCGAGTCCGACCCGCTGTCGGTCCCGGCCGCCCTGCTCGACCTGGACGAGCCGGGCGCGGACCTGGAACTGCGCCGGGCCCGGGAACGGCTGCGCGCCGAATGCGTCCAGGCCCACCACGAACTCGCGCCCTCCCCGCGCTGCGGCCACTTCAGCCGGATGCTCGACGTCAGCTGCCTGCGCGGCGGCACCGGGATCGACCCCGACCTCGGCACCCACCTCGACGCCTGCCCGCACTGCCGGAACGCCGCCGACCAGCTCCGCCGGTTCCACACCGACCTCGGTACCGTCCTCGCCGAGGCGGTCCTCGGCTGGGGCGCCCGGCCCTACGTCGCCGCCCGCGCCGCCCGCGCCGCCCACCCGAGCGCCACCGGGCAGGTCCACGCCGACCTCCCGCCCCGCCCGGCGGACCCTCCCCTCGGCGCCGTGCCCTCCCCCCGGCACGCGCCCGCCGCCGAGTCCCTCACGGCCGTCCCCACTACGCGCCGCGCACCTCGCGCCCCGGCACCCAGGGTCGCCGCCCGCCGCGCCGCCGCCCGGCGCCGCAACCGGGCCGCCGCGCTCTTCACCGTCGGCGCGCTCGTCGCCCTCCCGCTCGGCCTGTGGGCCGCGAACGGCTCCGGCGAGGGCGTCCCCGTCGCCGCCGGGACCCCCGACACCGACCGGCCCGAACCCTCCGCCGACCCGTCCGGCTTCGAGAACGCCGCCGCACCCGAGAGCGATGTCCGCGGCCGGCTCCACAACGTCGCCTCCGGGCTCTGTCTCACCGTCGCGGACGGCGAGGTCGCCAAGGACGCCGGGACCGAACTCGCCCCCTGCGGCGACGACATGGCCCAGCAGTGGTCGTACGAGACCGACGGGTTGCTGCGCAGCGCCGCCGATCCCGGCCTGTGCGTGGACTCCCGCATCGGGCACTCCGTACGGCTCGCCGCCTGCACCGACGCCAAGGCCGTCCGCTACGACTTCAGCCGCCAGGGCGCCCTGATCCCGCGCTGGGACCAGGACCTCGCGCTCGCCCCCGCCGCCACGGACGGCTCGGGCACGCTCATGGTCAAACTGCGCGACGGCGGCCAGACCCAGCGCTGGGTCTTCGACACATCCCACCCCGATCTGCGGATGGCGGCCGTCAACCGGGACACCGTCGGCGGCCTGAACCGCCCACCCGAGACAACCACCCCCACCCCGACGCCTTCCCGGACCACCACCCCACCCCGGGCGGCCCCAGCGGCGACCACCTCGCCCCCGAGCGCCCAGCCGCCCACCGAGTACCCCTGCTACCCGCACCACTACTGCGACGGATTCGACGACGACCATGACGGGGGCGGCGAGGACGGCGGGGGCGGCGGAGGACGTGACGGAAACGGGCGCGGGGCCGGGGGTGGCGGGCGCGACGGCGAGGGCCGGGGCGGACGCTGAGCGCGGCCCCGGTGCGGGGGGACGGCGTGGCCGGTCCGGCTCAGGGTTCGTCGAGGAGGGCCAGTTCCGCCCAGATCGTCTTGCCCTCGGGGGTGTGGCGGCTGCCCCAGCGCTGGGTGAGCTGGGCGACCAGGAGCAGGCCACGGCCGCCCTCGTCCCAGGTGCGGGCGCGGCGCAGGTGCGGCGCGGTGTGGCTGGTGTCGGAGACCTCGCAGATCAGGGTGTCCGTGTCATGGATGAGCCGGAGCCGGATCGGGTGGGAGCCGTAGCGGATGGCGTTGGTGACCAGCTCGCTCACCACCAGTTCGGTGGTGAAGGACGCCTCCTCCAGGTCCCACGTGCCCAGTTGCCGCACGACCTGCTTGCGGATCGGGGCCACCAGCGCGGGGTCGGCCGGGATGTCCCAGGTGGCGACCCGGGCCGGGGCCAGGCCCCGGGTGCGGGCCAGCAGCAGGGCCACGTCGTCGTAGGAGCCGCCCGGCGGCAGCAGGGTGTGCAGGACGTGGTCGCAGATCTCGTCCAGCGAACCGCCCGTGTCGGCGAGCGCCCGGCGCAGCAGCCGCAGCCCCTCCGCGTGGGGGCGGCCCTTGGACTCCAGCAGCCCGTCCGTGTAGAACGCCAGCACACTGCCCTCGGCGAGATACAGCTCCGCGTTCTCGAACGGCAGCCCGTTCACCCCGAGCGCCGGACCCTCCGGCACCTCCACCTCCTTGGGCTCCCCGCCGGGCGGCATCAGCAGCGGCGCCGGATGCCCCGCGCTGGCCATGGTGCAGCGCCGCGACACCGGGTCGTACACCGCGTACAGACAACTGGCCCCCACCTCCCCCGGGTTGGCCTCGCCGCCCGACTCCTCCGACAGCCGCAGCACCAGATCGTCCAGGTGGGTGAGCAGCTCGTCCGGCGCGAGATCGATGTCGGCGAGAGTGCGTACGGCGGTACGCAGCCGGCCCATCGTGGCCGACGCGCTGATGCCCCGCCCGATCACATCCCCGACCACCATGGCGACCCGCAGCCCGGACAGCGGGATGACGTCGAACCAGTCGCCGCCGACCCCGGCCCGCGCGGCCGGCAGATAGCGCGAGGCCGCGTCGACGGCGGCCGTGTGGGGCAGATTGCGCGGCAGCAGACTGCGCTGGAGGGCCAGGGCGGTGTGCCGCTCACGCGCGTAGCGGCGGGCGTTGTCCAGACAGACCGCGGCCCGCGCGGTCAGATCCTCGGCGAGCAGGACATCGTCCTCGGTGAACGGGTCGGGGCGTCGAAAACGGGTGAAGACGGCCACGCCGAGAGTGATGCCCCGGGCCCGGACCGGCACCGACATCGTGGCGTGCACCCCGATCCGCCGTACGCGCTCGCTGCGCAGCTCCGCGGTGGCGAGCCAGGGATCCAGATCGCCCGCCGCGACCGAGGCGATGACCGTATGACCGGCCGTCAGTGAGGAGGCGTGCGGGGAGGCTGCCGGATAGCGGTCGATCTCGCCCGGCTTGACCGTGGCCTCGGGGGTGCCCGGGGTGATCGACCGGTGGGCGGCGCGGCGCAGATCGAGCGGGGCGGTCAGCCGGAGCGGGGGCTCACCTCCGTAGTCCTCCGGGTCCAGCAGATCGACGCTGACGAAATCGGCGAGCACGGGGACACAGAAGTCCGCCAGCTCCTGCGCCGTGCGGGTGAGGTCGAGGGTGGAGCCGATCCGTACGCTCGCCTCGTTGAGGAGTTGCAGACGGTCGCGGGCGAAGTGGTTCTCGGTGACGTCGTGCGCCGCCAGGCACACGCCCCGCACCCGGCCCCGGGCGTCGGTGACCGGCGCGATTCGGGTGAGCCAGGCCCGCGCCCGGTCGGTGCCGCCGGTGCGCATCCACATCTCGACGTCCAGGGACTCGCCGGTGGTGAGTGCCTCAAGCAACCTCCGCTCCAGGTCCTCGGTCTCCGGGGTCCCGCCGACCTCGGAGGGCCGCAGGCCCCGGATGCGCTCGGCGGGCAGGCCGATGATCTTGGCCATGGCGTCATTGAGGTTGTGCACCCGCAACTGCTCGTCGCAGATGGCGACGGCACAGGGCGACTGGGTGAGCACGGCCGTGTCCAGCGGGTCGTCCGGGTCACGGGGGCCGGTGTCCGCCAGGGGCGTGACCACCAGATAGTGGACGGGGCCGCCCTCCGGGGGCCGACGGCGGTGGGCGAGCAGCCACACCGGGAGCGTACGGCCGTCACGGTGGCGCAAAGTGAGCGTTCCGTGCCAGCGCGCGGTCTTCGGGGCCGGGGGAGGGCCGTCCAGCAATGCCGCGGCCGGACGGCCCACGACCTCGGCGGCGGTCCAGCCCAGCAGCCTGCGGGCCCCTTCGTTCCACTCCACCAGATCGCCGTGGGCGTCGATGACAGCCCGCGCCGTCGCGGCATCGTCGAACGGATTGTCCGGGCTCATCGTCGCCACTCCTACGCGCACACTCACGGTGAACAGGTGCGTCACTTGAGTTCCAGCGTAGTGCGTTCCGTCGCATCCCGAGCGGCAAGCTTCAAGGCCCGCCGACCGGAATTCGCCGACAGGTCAAGGAGGGGAACCAGCCGATCCGGTGTACGAGGTACGGCCGTACACCGGAAATCGGCCCGATCCGAAATGACGTACCGTCAAAATCTGTCCTTTCGAGATCAGTTATGGACTCGGGCCCCGCTCGGTGAACCCCCTTCGCCGTCGGCCGGGTGTCCGGTCTCCTGCCCGGCCTCGTGTCCGGAGTCGACTCCGGAGCCGAATCCCGGACCGTCTGCGGGGCCGTCTGTGGAGCCGTCTCCAGGGCCGCCGCCCCCGGGCCGTTGACCGTTCTCGTGGACGTTCTCGTGGCTGTGCTCATGTCCGACCGGCGGGCCGGGCCGTTCGTGCGCGGTCAGGGTGTGGCGCCGGGCCCGGTCGAGCGGCTCGTGGACCTCGACGTACTCGCCGTGCGGCAGCCGTACGATCCGGCCGGTCTCCCGCCCGTGCGCCACCAGCTCCCGATCGCGCAGCCGCAGGCCCAGGCAGATCCGGCGGGTGATCACGAAGGCCGCCGCCGGGACGGCGAAAGTGCCGATCCGCACCGCCCAGGTCACCGTGTTGATGGACAGCTGCAACCGGGTCGCCACGATGTCGTTGCCGCCGCCCGCGAGCAGCACCAGATACAGGCTGATCCAGGCCGCGCCGATCGCCGTGCGCACCGGCCGGTCGCGCGGCCGGTCCAGCAGATGGTGTTCGCCCCGGTCCCCGGTGACCCTGGCCTCGATGAACGGATACACCCCGATGAACACCAGCAGCAGCGGGAAGACCACCACTGGGATCAGCACCCCCAGGACGAGTGTGTGCCCCCAGAGGTCGACCTCCCATCCCGGCATCACCCGGACGAGCCCCTCGGCGAAGCCCAGATACCAGTCGGGCTGGGCGCCCGTGGAGACCTGATCGGCGCGGAACGGGCCGTAACTCCACACCGGGTTGATCGTCGCCACCGCCGCGATCACCGTCAGCACCCCGAACACCAGGAAGAAGAACCCGCCCGCCTTCGCCAGATAGACCGGCATGAACGGCGCGCCCACCACATTGCGTTCGCTGCGGCCGGGGCCGGGAAACTGGGTGTGCTTGTGGTGGATGACCAGCAGGATGTGCGCCACCACCAGCGCCGCCATGATCCCGGGGACCACCAGGACGTGCAGCGAGTAGAAGCGCCCCACGATGTCGTCGCCCGGGAACTCCCCGCCGAACAGGAAGAACGTCAGATACGTCCCCACGATCGGCACCGACAGCAGCGCCCCCGCCACGAACCGCAGGCCCGTGCCCGACAGCAGATCGTCGGGGAGCGAATAGCCGAACAGGCCCTCGAACATCCCGAGGAACAGCAGCAGCCAGCCGAACAGCCAGTTCACCTCACGCGGCCTGCGGAACGAGCCGGTGAAGAAGTGCCGCATCATGTGCGTCAGCATCGCCGCTACGAAGATCAGCGCGGCCCAGTGGTGCAATTGCCGGATCAGCAGACCGCCGCGCACATCGAAGGAGATGTCCAGCGTGGAGGCGTACGCCTCGGACATCCGCACACCGTTCAGCGGCACATAACTGCCGTCGTACACCACCTCGTTCATCGACGGATGGAAGAAGAAGGTGAGCCACACGCCCGTGAGGATCAGCACCACGAAGCTGTAGAGACAGATCTCACCGAGCAGGAACGACCAGTGGTCCGGGAAGACCTTGCGCAGATACCGCCTGCCCAGTGTGTGGACGCCGAGCCGTCCGTCGAACCAGTCGGCCACCCGCTCGCCCCGGGTGGGACGGGCGGTGCCGGGTACAGATGGGTCGGACATACGTATCCCTCCGCAGCGGTGCGCTCGCTCGCCACTGGGAGGGATCCGGGGTGCCGGATTGTGACATGGGATGGGTTCGTGTGACCTACGTCTCATCATGTGGCGGCGCCCCGCGTGCGCCCGTGTGCCCAGTGGACCGCCGTCGCCCGGTACCGTCACACAGCTGCTGTGACCTGGCGATATTTACGGGTGAGTACCCCGGCGGTACCGTTGGGGCATGCCAGCTCTCAACGTGGAGTTCAGTGACCGCGAACTGGAGGATCTCCGGCAGATCGCCAAGGAGCGCGGTACGTCGATGAAGGCGCTCGTGCGCGAGGCCGCCGCCGCCGACATAGCGCGGCATCGGGCCTTGCAGGAGGGGGCGCAGGCGTTCCGCCAGTTCTTCGCGTCCCACGCGGACGAATTCGCGGCGGCGTTCCCGGAGGACGAACCGTTCGCCAAGGGCGCGGGGAGGGTCGGCTGATCGATGACCGCCGCCCCTGTCATCCACATCGATGTCCCCTGGCTGCTCCAGCGGCACGAAGAGGTGCTGCCGGACCAGCCGACCGTCAATGACTTCTCCGCCCTGGTCGCCGCCGTCGCCCGGCACCGCGTGGATCCGCCCCGGCTCGGCGTGGACTCCGACCCGGCCTGGCGCGCCGCGGCCCTGCTGCACACCCTCGCCCTGCTCAAACCCCTCCCCGCCGCCAACGCCCGCTTCGCCTGCGCGACCGCCGTGGCCTACATGTTCGTCAGCGGCGTCGGCATGGACCCGCCCTACGGGGCCCTGGTGGACCTCGTACGGGACCTGATCGACAGCAAGACGGATGTGTACGGGGCGGCGGACCGGTTGCGGTCCTGGCAGATCTGACGGGGGTGGAGGAGGGGGTGCCGGTGTCCGGCGGCCCGCCGGCCATGGTCATCGGCGTCATCGGCCGCCCGTCGCCGGTGCCGCGTCACCGGCCCCGGTACGGCAGCCCGTCGAGCAGTTCCTCCAGTGTGGGTTCGCCCGCGAGGGTCCGGGCTCCGGCGTCCAGGGCCCGGCCCACCCGTTCCACGACGGCGTCCGGCGCGGGGCGGACCTCGGCGTGCGCGCGGGCCTCCTCGGCCAGGTCCGGTACGGGGCCACCGGCCTTGGCGGCGTCGACGGCCGTCTCCCGTGCCCGCGCGCGTCCGACGAGCGGGGTCAGGTACTGGGTGCCACCGCGGCCCGGGAAGATGCCCATACGGGTCTCCGGCTGGCCGAGCCAGGTCGCCCCCGGCGGCGAAGCGCAGGCCGGCTTCCGGCGCGACTCCCGCGCCCCGGCGGCCGACCGGCCGGAGTGAGGGCGCGCGCCACCGCTCGGCGTGCGGAAGCGCCCCCGGCCGAAGTGAGGAAGCGCGCCTCGCGTGGGCCGCGTGGGTTTCCTTCCCGGGGCCGCCGGCCGAGGGCGGGTGATCGGGGCCGGCGGCCCGTGTCGCGCAGGAGTGCCGCCGTCCTGCGCGTGGCCTCGCGGGAAGGGGGCCGGGTCCAGTGGACCGCTCGCGACACCCCACCGGGAGCGTGCGGGAGCGGCCGGTCCGTGCAGAGGATTCACACGGGGCGCGAGGAATGCGGAAATCCCCGCCGGGCGGGCTGCGGTTCTGGAAGTCTGACTTTCCCTCAGTGATATGGATGTTGCTCAAGTGCCTTGTTGGCCAAGAGTGAGTTGTGCGAGGGTTTACGTCCCAAGGGGAGGTAATGGACGGGGCCGGTGAGGCACCCGTCGGTGAACGAAGTCCGCCCTGCCGAAGCCCGGCACACCGCGGACGAATTCACGCTCCCCACGACCACGCCAAAAAGGTACACACCAACTCGGACCAACTCGGACCCCTTTTTCGGCGAACTGAAATCCTGTGTGTCACGCGTGCGTGGGAAGGAATCCGCTCAGTGCCCACCCCCCACCCCCCTCGTCCGCCCTACCCCCCGCCGGGCGGGATGCCCGGAGAATCCGATGAGTCCCTCGCCACCCGCCTCAGCGGCAGCACGGACCGGGAAGTCGCCCATTCCACCGCCCTGCTGACCGCCCGCCACTGGCGCCCGGCCCACGACTACGCCGTGATCTGCCTGGCGGCGTCCTCCGACCTCGCGGACATGGTCACGGGCGCCGCGTTCCACCAGGTCCTCGACCGGCTGACACTGGGCGAGCAGGCCGTGGCGCTGCGCCCGCGCCTGCTGGTGGCCGTGCGGGACACCGTCCGGCTCTGGTCGGCGGACGACCGCATAGCCGCCGTCCACCCCGATGTACGAAGACCGGCCGGTGGACGTGGCATGCGCACGGCAAAATCGCTCACGCCGGAAAACCGGGTGCTGGCCGAACGCGCATTCAAGGGCCTTACCGGACTCGCCCAGTGCCTGCTCTGGCACCACGAGGTCGAGGCCGAGCCGATATCCGTTCCCGCCGCACTGCTCGGCCTGGATCCCGACAGTGCGTCGGCGGGACTCGAACAGGCCCGGGACACCTTCCGCGAGGGCCTTGTCCGCGCCCACCGGGAACTCGCCCCGAGCAAGGACTGCGGTTACTACAACCGCCTTCTCGACGTCCCGATCCGCCGCGGCGGCGCGCTGCTGCCCGATGTGCAGCAGCATCTCGCCGAGTGCCGGTACTGCCGGGACGCGGCCGAACAACTGAGCCATTTCGAGGGCGGACTGGACCTGCTCCTCGCCGAGGCCGTCCTCGGCTGGGGCGCCCGCCGCTACCGCGACTCCCGCCCCGGCCGCACCGACCCCGCCCGCCGCACCGGCCGCGGCGTGCCCGGCGGACGCCACCGGATCGTCTCCCGCTTCCCCCTCCCGCCGCGCCGCGCCGATCCCGCCCGCGCCCGCTCCCCCCGGGCCCTGCTCACCGGCGTCGGCCTGGTCTCCGCCGGGCTGCTGGCCGTCGTCCTGACCGCGACCCCGTGGGGCGACGGCGGCACCGCCGACCCGGTCGCCTCGGACGGCGCCCCCGGCGGCGGCACCCAGGGCTCCGGTGCCTCCGCCCCGCCCGGCACCGCCGGTCTGCCCGGCGCCCCGAGCCAGACCCGGCTGCGCAATGCCGCCACCGACGCCTGTCTCGCCGTCCGCGGCGACGCCGCGCCGGGCGCCGGGACCGAACTCGCCGTGTGCTCGGCGGCCCCGGCGCAGCAGTGGTCGTACGAGGCCGACGGTCTGCTGCGCAGCGTGGTGGCCCCGGACCTGTGTCTCGACTCGCACGCCGACGCCGGGGTGGTGATCCTCGGCCGCTGCGCCGACCAGGACTCCGACCGGGCCGACGACGTCCGCTACGACCTCACCGGCCAGGGCGAACTCCTGCCCCGCTGGGACGACCGGCTCGCGCTCGCCCCCACCACCGAGGACCTGGCCGCCGATATCGTCGTCAAGGTCCGCGACGGCTCCGCCCCGCAGCGCTGGCGCATCGACCCGTCCTCGACGGGCCCCGGCTCCCTGTCCATCGACAGCGCCGGATCGTCACCGAGGGCGGTGGAGGCGGCGGACCGGGACGGCACGACTCACGGCTGACCGGCGTTCACCGGGAAGAACGCCTTCGGCAGATACGCCGAGACGACCCAGTTGGGCGCGTCGACCACCTCGGTGATCCGCAGGTCGACGGCCACGCTGCACAGTACGTAGGCGTCCACCGGGGCCAGCCCGTAGGTGGTGCCGAGGTGGTCGATCATCGCGCGGGTGGCGTCCTGGGCGGCGGTCATCAGGTCCGGTGCGACGCCCATCGTGGCGTAGTAACCGGCCCGGTCGTCACCGGCCCTGGGGGACCCCGCCGTCTCGAACCGCGGCCCCGTGATCCGGCGCCCCTTGTGCAGCCGGACCCGTGCCGCCCCGCTCATCGACGCCTCGATCGCGCTGACACACAGTTCGCCGTCGCCCTGTGCCGCGTGCGGATCCCCGAAGGCCAGCCGGGCGCCGGGCACCTGCACCGGCAGATACAGCTTGGTGCCGGTCACCAGGTCCCGGCAGTCGACATTGCCGCCGAACCGGCCCGGCGGCAGCACGTTCTGCGGCTCGGTGACATCGGGACAGACCCCGACCACCCCGCAGAACGGCCGCATCGGCACCCGCGCGACCCCGAGGAAGTCGGCGCTCCTCCCGTCGGTCAGATCCCACAGGTGCAGATGCGCGTCCGGGAAGTCGTCGGCGAGCAGCCCGAGCCCCGGCAGCACCGCCGTCCACCCCCAGTCCACCGACCGCATCTCCAGGAACTCCACCTCCAGCACATCTCCCGGCTCCGCCCCCTTCACCAGGATCGGCCCGGCGAGCGGATACACCCGGTCCCAGTCGAACCCCGCCACCACGGCGGCCGTCGACTCCGGGGTGAACTGCCCGCCCGTCGCCTCGGTCAGCTCGAACTCCACGGTGTCGCCGTCCGCCACCTCCAGCGCCGGCTCATGCTCGACCGACCACAGCCGGTGCGGTTCCTTCGGGACGAGATGGTGGCTCATGGGACCGTCCTCACCTGATCAGTGACATGTCGGTGCCCCGGACTCTGCCCTCACGATGACCGGAAATCAAGCCTGGAGGGCGAATTCTGTTGACCGTGAGGCATGCGGGTGGTGGCTGTGCGGGGTTTGGGCCGGGAGGCGTGCGCCTACGGTACGTAGGGTGACATGTCCATACGATGGTCAGTACGGGGTCGCGGGCAGCGGGCGGGGCTCGATCCGCTCCTCCACGGCCGCGTCGCCCTCCCGCCGGACCAGATAGGCGCCCTTGCCCGCCATCTCCGTCACCGCCTCGACGAGTTCCGTGCCCCGGTAGACCAGCCCCACCCCGTCGTCCGTGCAGTGCGCCTGTGTGAAGGTGCCGTCCGCGACCAGGCGGTGGATCAGCGGCCGACGGCCCGCGTCCACGTCGTAGTGCACCCCATTGCCGTACGGCAGCAGCCCGAGGCTGTCGGTGATCGGGCGCAGCCGCGGCCCGTACGAGTCCGTCGCGCCGCCCTGGAACCAGCACAGGGATCCGGCGCTGACCCCGCTGAGCACGACGCCCGCCTGCCAGGCGCGGCGCATGATCCGGTCCAGGCCGTGCACCCGCCACACCGCCAGCAGATTCGCCACCGAGCCGCCCATGACCCAGACGACATCCTGTTCCAGCACCGCCGCCTCGATGTCCTCGACATTGGGCATGGGGAACAGATGCAGCGGCGTCAGATCGAACCCCGCGATCCGCGCCGCCTCCGTCATTCGGGCCGTGAAGTGCTCGGCGTCGCCGATGGCCGTGCCGACGTACATCACACGCGGACGCCGCCCGTGCGCCCCGGAGAGGTCCACTGCGTGGTGGACCAGCGAGTCGAACAGCACCCGGGTACGGGCGCCGGCGCGATGACCGCCGGAGGTGGCGAGGATGGTGGGTTCGGATGCCGTCATGCCGATGATCGTATCGACGCGGCTGAGGGGGCCTGGGGGTGTGCTGGTGGGGCGCGGCGGTCAGGCGCGGTGGTCCGGACGCCCGGTGGTCCAGACGCCCAGCGGTTCGGAGCCGGGCGGTTGGGATGCCTGGTGGCCCGGAGGCCCGGACGCCTGGTGGCCCGGAGGCTCGGCGGTCGGTGGCCTGGCGGGCCGTTGGGCCGTGCGGTGATCGTATCCACGCGCCTGCGGCGGTCTGGTGGTCCGGCGGTGCGGATGCCCGGTGGCCCGGGCGCTTGGTGGCTTGGACGCCCGGAGGACGGGAGGCCGGGAGACCCGGCGGTCTGGAATCCCGGAGGCCCAGCGGCAGCGGTCCGGCGGTCCGGAGGTGCTGTGGGTCCATGGGCCCTGCGGGCCATCGGTGGTCGGGCGAGTCCCGTGCGCCCGACCCTAGACGGCCCTTCGGCCTAGGCGCTTCCGGCGTCCTACCGCTGCCAGCCCGCCTGTGCGTTGCGCAGTGCGCGGGTGGCGCTCTGCCCGCCCGCCACGGCCAGGGCGAGTTCGTCGGAGAGGAGTTGCAGGTTGGCGGGGTCGGCCGGGCCCTTGGGCCAGACGACCGGGGTGCCGCCCAGTCCGGCGCGGATCAGGCCGACGGCGGTCGGGGTGGTCGCGCCGTACGTCGCCGAGTTCAGCACGCTGGTGCGGTTGGGGTCGATGGCGCTGTTCTTCTGGGTGGTCTCCCAGAGCATGGATTCCTTGCTCGTCGCCCACTTGATGTAGGCCAGCGCCGCCGTACGCTTGCTCGACGCCGAGGACACCCCGAGTGCGTAACCGCCGTTGAGGGGTGTGCGGCGGCGCCGGTTACGGCCGCCGAGCGGCAGGGCGACCGCACCCCATTTCCCGGCGATCTTCGACAGCGCCGGGTCGTCGGCCCGCCGCGCCAGGCCGGTCCAGGACTCGATCAGCCCGAGCTGCCCGCCGAGGAACGCGTTGGTGGCGGGGTCGAAACTGGGTTGATCCGGCGAGATGTACAGTGAGGACGGCACGACCTCGATCAGATGCCGGGCGGCGGCGACGGCCGCGTCCGTGGTGAGTGTCGGGCGGCCCGAGCGGTCGACGAGATCGCCGCCGTAACCGATGAGCCGGTTGATGAAGCAGCACCCGAGCCCCATCACGTGCGGCTGGCGCTGGAGCACCGCGCCGTAGTGCTCGCCGGCCCCGCCCTGGGTGATCTTCGCGGCCACGGAGTCGAACTGGTCCCAGGTTGCCGGGGGCTGGAGGCCGTACGCGTCGAGGAGTTCGCGGTTGTAGAAGACGAGATGCTGGTCGCCGTCGTAGGGCAGGCCGTAGCGGCGTCCCTCGTGGAGGGTGTAGGCGTCGTAGATGGACGGCAGGAAGTCCTTGGTGTTCAGGTCGCGTTGGGACTTGATCCAGGAGGTGAGATCGACGAGCGCGCCCGCGTCCGCGATCGCGCCCAGCCCGTAGTAGTAGTAGTCGAAGATGTCGAACGCGGCCGTCCCGCTCTGGACGTCGTCGATGATCCGGCCCGTCAGCTGTATGTAGTCGGTGGACGTCACCTCCACCGTGCCGCCGGTCAGTTGCTGCCAGAGCGGTGCCAGGATCGTGCGATGCATGGCGATGTGCGGGGAGTTGACCAGGATCTTGAGGGTCACCCCGGTGAAGTCGAGGAAGGGCAGGGCGGCCGGAGCGGCGCTGGCCGTGACACCGAGGGGCATGAGCGCGGGGCCGGCCACGGCGAGTGAGGCGGCACCGCGCAGGACGGTGCGGCGGGACGAGCGGGCGGGATGCGGAGAGGACACAGGCATTCCTTCAGGAGGGGACGACGGAGATCTACTCGCATCCTGAGAAACGGGTCAAGCGCGCGGAACGATCTCTGGGTAAATACACAGATATCTGATAGCGGCGGAGGGCGCTGCACGCGTGTCGGTCACCTCAAAGAGGGGAAGGCGTCAGACCCGCCCGGCGGAGGCTCTCATCAGTACCTGGGCCAGCTCGCCCGGCCGGGACAGCATCGGCCAGTGACCGGTGTCCATCGTCACCCCTTCCCAGCGCTCGCTCTTGAGCAGCACCGCCACCGGGGGCATCGGCTCGTCCCCGTCCAGCAGACACTTGACGTACGTCGCCGGAAGCTCGGCCAGCGGGCGCTCCAGCACCGCCGGTTCGGCGAGCGTGGCGCCCGGATGCGGCGTGCCGCCCGCCACCAGAGCGGCGATCTGCGCCTCGGACAGCCCCTGACCCGCGTACTCCCCGGCCGTGAGCGGCGGCCAGAATCCGTCGTGTTCCTCGATCGATCTGCGGACGTCGTCACTCGGCCAGCCCGACAGGAACGACTCGCCGTCCACCGGCACACTGGCGTCGACGAACACCACGCGCCGCAGCCGGTCCCCGATCCGCTCCGCCGCCTGGCCGACCGGCACGCCGGAGTAGCTGTGCCCGACCAGCACCACGTCCCGCAGTCCGCGCCGCTCGACCTCCGTCACGATGTCCTGCACATGCGTCCGCTGTCCCGCCTCCTGGCCCTGCCGCTCGGCCAGCCCCGACAGCGTCAGGGCGTGCACGCCATGCCCCGCCGCCCGCAGCTCCCCGGCCACCTCGTCCCAGGCCCACGCGCCCAGCCAGGCCCCCGCCACCAGCACGAAATCCGTCATGGCGCCAACGTAGCCCCCGGCACTGACAATCGCCGGGACGGTCACTCCGTCCGCCCGTGAAGCCTTCCGCGCGCTCAGGACGTGGTCGCGTCCGGGCCCTGGGAGCGCACCCGGTGCACCTGCTCCAGGGACGTACGCAGTTCCGTCAGCCAGTCGTCCGCGTGGCGCTGCACCAGGCGGACACACCAGGCCAGGGCCTCGCTGCGGCTGCGGGCCACGCCGCCCGCTATGAGGGTGTCCAGGACCTGCCGCTCGGGCTGGCGCAGGCGGGTCATCACGGGGGCCGCGACATGCGTGAACAGGGCCCGCTCGGCGCCGCAGACCGCGCCCCAGGACACCTTGCGGCCGAAACGCTGCTCCGCCTCGCGGGCGACCGTCATCCGGGCCTCGCGAGTGCGTTCCCGGAATTCCTGGATGCGGCCCTGCGCCGCCGCCTCCCGCTCGGTCGCCGAGGCGCCCTCGGCCAGCCGGGGTTCGGGGACGCGGCCGATCACGGTGATCTCCTCGCGGTCGACCGTCACCTCGGTCACTTCCTCGAAGAGATCCTCCGGCAGCCGGCCCGCGAACCAGCCGCGTACTTTCTCGATCTGTTCTGAAGTAATCATGTAATGACGATTACTCCGTAAAGGGTGGAAGACAAGGCCCAGCGGAGGTTATCCGCCGAGAGCGGAATCGGAATGTTTCAGGCCGATTAAAGAGCCTGGACAAAGCGGCCTTCCGGCCATCGCCGACGATCAAGAACCGCGTGAAATCGCGGTGGCGTCGCTCCGGCCCTGTGACTTCACGCCACTGATTCAATACGCAAGGTTACTGAAAGCCGTGGGGTCGAGATGAATTTCCGCGCAGGACTCGGCAGACTCGCGCTCGCCGCTCATGGCCCCACCGGGCACTGTCCGGCACCTGTCCCGGAACGATCCGGGGAGGACTGGAGGGGCCCGTCTCTCATGGGTCTCTCTCCAGGGTCGAGTTCGCCGGTTCCCGTGAGTGCGGCAAGGGGGTCCGCGCAGGGGAAGTAGGGGCCCCTGCCACGGGGTGACCGCGATCTCGCACAGGGGGTGCGCCGGCCGGGGGGCTACGGGTAGTCGCGGGGGGGCGGGGGGCGGCGGGGGGCGCCCCCCCCCCCCACCCCGGCACGGTTTCCGGGCCTCGTGCGCCCCGACCGTGTATGCCTTGACTGGAATATAACCCGCGAGGCATATTGGCCCCATGTCCGACGACGCGCTCTGGGCCGCCCTCGCCGATCCCCATCGGCGGGCCATCGTCGCGCTGCTCCTGGAGCGGCCGAGGTCGGTGGGCGAGATCGTGGAGCGCGGCGGGCTGAGCCAGCCGAGCGCCTCCAAGCATCTGAAGGTGCTGCGCGAGGCGGGACTGGTCCGGGTACGGCAGGACGCCCAACGCCGCGTCTACGCCCTGAACCTCGCGCCCATCGCCGCCCTCGACGCCTGGCTCACGCCCTACCGCGAGCTGTGGAACCGCAGCCTGGACGCCCTCGGCCACCGCCTTGACACGCCCGATCACGGGACGGACCCCGTGTCGGCCGGGACGGAATCCGCGCCGGCCGGCCCGGACTTCGCGTCGGCCGGCCCGGACTTCGCGTCGGCCGGCCCGGACTTCGCGTCGGCCCGGACGAACCCCGCGTCGACCGGGACGGACGCCACACCCGCCCGTACGCCGTCGGACCGCACCGAGTCACCCCCACCGAAGGACTGATCCACCATGACCGCCGACCTCACCGGCACCTATCTGACCCTCGACGACGGCCGCCCGGCGATCCGGTTCCACCGTGACTACGACCACCCGATCGACCGCGTCTGGCACTTCGTCACCGACCCCGACGAACTCGCCGGCTGGTTCCCCGCCCGCGCCGAGATGGACCTGCGGCCCGGCGGAGCCGTCACCTTCTCCGGCGACCCCGGCATGGCGGACCACCCCGGCCGGATCATCGCCGTCGACCCGCCCCGCCATCTGTCGTTCGAGTGGGGCGGCGACGAACTGCACTTCGACCTGGAGGCGCTGGACGACGGGCGCACCCGCTTCACCCTCACCAACGTCCTGGTCGCCAGGGACACCGCCGCCCGCAACGGCGCCGGCTGGGAGGTCTGCCTCTCCGCGCTGGACGCCAAGGCGCGCGGCGACCGTTTCGAGGGCCCGCACGCCGGGCTCGGCGCCCCGTGGCAGGGCTTCTACGAGGGTTATGTCGCCGCCGGTTTCCCGTCCGGCGCGGCGATCCCGGGCGCCGACGCCTGACCGGCTCTCCGACCGTCCTTCCAACCGTCCCTCCAACCGGCTCTGACCGGCGGCGCCCCCGTGCCGAACGGCTGCGCGAGCCAGGCGCGTTGTGCCACTGTGTCTGTCGACACATGCTCGAACGGCTCGAACGGGGGGAGAGCCATGGACCTCGTCATCACCGCGGAACCCGCGGATTCCACAGCTTCCGGGGGCTCCGGGGGCCCCGGTACAGACACAGAAGCGGAACTGCGCTCGCTGTATCTGTGGCTGTCCGACGACCCCTACATCCGGCGCAACGCCCGTCTCGAACTCGGCGGCGACCGGCCCGCCCCCGGCACGATGGGCTCCGCCCTCGATGTCCTCCAGCTCGCCCTGGACAGCGGCTTCCAGCTCACCAATCTGGCGCTGGCGTGGATGACCTGGCGGGCCACCCGCCCCCGCCCGCCCGAGATCACCATCGAGCGCGACGGCACCAGGATCACCCTGTCCGGGCAGGACGCCGAGACCGCTGCCCGGCTGCTGGCCGCCCTCGACGAGTAGGGCGGCCGACGTGGACACCTCGGCGTCACCCGCGAGATCCGCCGCCGTACTGATCGGGGTGAGCCGGTACGACCATCTGGAGCCGCTGCCCGGCGTCCAGGGCAATGTGACCGACCTCGCGGCCCAACTGTGCGACCCCTCGGTATGGGGGCTGCCCGCCGATCAGTGCCTGGTGCGGCTCGACCCGGTCAGCCAGAGCGCCGCCCTCGCGCCCCTCCAGGAACTGGAGCACCGGCGGCTGGACACCCTGATCGTCTACTACGCGGGACACGGTCTGATCGACCCGAACACGGGCGAACTCTGGCTGGGACTGCCGGGTTCGCGCACGGGCGCCGTGGAGACGGCCGTGCCGTACGACTGGCTGCGCCGCAAGCTGCTGCGGCTGGACGTCGAGCGCCGGATCGTGATCCTCGACTGCTGCTACAGCGGCCGGGCGCTCGGCATGATGGGCGACCCGCCGTCCGCCGTGGCGAACGGCGCCGTGGTGGAGGGCACGTACCTGATCGCGTCGGCGGGGGAGTCCGCGCAGGCCCTGGCCCCGCCGGGGGCCCGGCACACGGCCTTCACCGGGGAACTGATCGGCATCCTCTCGCGCGGCGTCGAGTACGGGCCCGAGGTCCTGCCGCTGGACGCGCTGTTCGAGTACCTCACCGAGGCACTGCGCGCCCGCTCCTGCCCCCAGCCGCAGAAACGGGTCCGCAACACGGCGGGCCGCCTGCCGCTGTTCCGCAACCGGGCCTACACCCCCGGCCGGGCACAGCGCGTGCTGGCCGACCGGTACGAACTGGGCGCGGTCGTCCGCCGCGACGCGGTCACCGAGACGTACCAGGCCCACGACACGGCCCTCGACCGGCAGGTCGACATCACCTTGATGACCCCACGGGCCGCCGCCGATCCCGCCCTGTCGGCCGGGTTCCGCCACCGGGCCAAGTCACGGGCCCTGCTCCGGCATCCATCGGTCGCCGTGCTCCTGGACATCGGGACGGAACCGCGGGCGGGACTGCCGTGCCCGTATCTCGTGACCGAACGGACGGCGGGCACACCGCTGCGCGTGTTCGCCCAGCCGCGTCCCGCTCCTGTCGACTGGGCCGTGCGCGTCGCCGCCGAACTGCTCGGCGTGCTGACCCATGCCCACCAGTTGGGCGTCCACGGCTGGCGACTGGACGCCGACAGCGTCGTCCTCACCCCCGAGGGCCAGATCAAGGTGGTGGACCTGGGAGACGCCCCCGACGGACGGGACGACCTCCTGGAGGTCGGCCGGCTGCTCCACACGCTCCTGACCGGAGAGTCCCCGGCGGGCGCCCCGCCCTCGGCACGGCGTCCCGAGGTCTCGGACGAACTGGACGCCGTGGTCCTGCGGGCCCTGGCGCCCCACCCGGCCGCCCCATACCGGACCGCCCGGGACATGCAACTCGCGCTGGAGGGGCTGCGGGACCGGGCTGTGCGGCGGAATGCACGGCCCACGGCCCCCGTGACCCCCGTGCGGTCGGCGGCCCGTACGGCAGAGGCCGCGCCCTTCACCCTCCGGTACGCCGCGGGCTCGCACCGAGGCCTGCTGCACGACCGTAACCAGGACTCCGGCTACGCGGGCCCGCGTCTGCTGGCCCTCGCGGACGGCGGGAGCGGGACTCCCGCCGGGGAGGTGGCCAGCTCGGAGGTGATCGCGGCCATCGTCAACCTCGACGACGATCCTCCCGGTACGGATCTCCTCGCCCCGCTCGACGAAGCCGTGCACCGGGCACATCAACAGTTGCGCATCATGGCGGAGGACGGTCCCGGTCTCCTTGGCATGGAAACCACGCTCACCGCCCTGCTCCTGGCCGACCGGCGGCTCGGGCTCGCGCATGTCGGTGACTCACGCGCCTATCTCCTCCGGGACGGACGCCTGGAGCAGATCACGGCGGACCACACCGTGGTGCAGCGCCTGGTGGACGAGGGCCGGATCACTCCCGAACAAGCCTTCGTCCATCCCCAGCGCGGTCTGCTCACGCACGCGTTGGGGCGGGCCGAGGCCGTCGAACCGGACCTGTCGGTAGGGGAGATACGGGCCGGTGACCGGTACCTGCTGTGCACCGACGGTCTGAGTTCCGTGGTCTCCCACGAGACGATGCGCTCCTGCCTGGCGGTATTCGACTCACCCGACGCGACCGTCCAGGAGCTGATCCAGCTGGCCCTGCGCGGCGGCGGTCCGGGCAATGTCTCCTGCGTCGTCGCCGACATCGTCCCCGCGAACAGGGACGAAATCATGGGCTGGACAGCGGACGTTCCTGTCGTCATCGGCGCCGTGGCCGAGAACCAGGTCGACCGCCGGTGAGTCCCTGGCTCCTGCCAACTGCCGCCGCACCAGCGCACGCAGCCGCCCTCGGGATTGAACGCCCCGCCCGCCCCGTGCGTACCAGTGGCCAGCCAGGCGCCCCCCACCGCCGCGCACGGCGGCGGAGCCCGTCCCAGGAGGTCGAGAAGGTTGAGTCACCAGCGAATCCCGAAGCGCAAGGCCGCCATAGCGGCGGGCGGTGTCGTGGCGCTCGGAGCGGCGGCCATCCTGCTGCCGAACGCCAACGCCTCCCAGGACGCCGCCCCGGAGCAGGCCGCGCCCCGCACGCTCAAGGCGCAGGACGCCTCGGACCTCGCCTCCCAGCTCGCCGGAGCGCTCGGTGACGCCTTCGCCGGCTCCTACTACGACGCCGACAGCCGGCACCTCGTCGTGAACGTCACCGAGGACGACCATCAACTCGTCGTCCAGGCCAGGAGCGCGGGCGCGGCCGTACGGGAGGTCGACAACAGCACCGCCGAACTCACCTCGGCCGCCCGGACCCTGAAGAGCGAAGCCACCGTCCCCGGCACGTCCTGGGCCGTCGACCCGCGCACCAACAAGATCCTGGTCACCGCCGACTCCACCGTCACCGGCGCCCGCTGGGACCAGGTGGAGTCGGCCGTCGAGCGGCTCGGCGACGGCATGGCCACCCTGAAGAAGTCGGCCGGCACCTTCACGACCTTCCTCTCCGGCGGCGACGCCATCTTCGGCGGCGGCGCCCGCTGTTCGGCCGGCTTCAATGTCACCGCCGGTGACGGTGCCCCCGCCTTCCTCACCGCCGGGCACTGCGGGGTCGCCGCCGCGCAGTGGTCCGACGCGCAGGGCGGCGCCCCCGTCGGCACCGTCGACCAGGCCGTCTTCCCCGGCGCGGGCGACTTCGCCCTCGTCCGCTACGACGACCCGGCCACCCAGGCGCCCAGCGAGGTCGACCTCGGCGACCAGACCGTCCCGATCGGCCAGGCCGCCGAGGCGACGGTCGGACAGCAGGTCTTCCGGATGGGCAGCACGACCGGCCTCTCCGACGGCCAGGTCCTGGGCCTGGACGCCACCGTCAACTACCCCGAGGGCACGGTCACCGGCCTCATCCAGACGAACGTGTGCGCCGAACCCGGCGACAGCGGCGGCTCCCTGTTCACCCAGGACGGCCTCGCCATCGGCCTCACCTCCGGCGGCAGCGGCGACTGCGCGATCGGGGGCGAGACGTTCTTCCAGCCGGTGACGACCGCCTTGGCGGCGGTGGGGGCGACGCTGGGTGCGGGTGCGGGGGAGCAGGGTGGTGGTGCGGGGGACGCTTCCGGGATCGGTGACGGCTCGGGTGACGCCGGCTCCGGGTCCGATGACCAGTGGCAGGACGGACACCAGGCGGACGGCTCCGCGCTGACCAGGACCCACTGACCGCCTCCCCCACCCGCGGCCGGTGGCGGCGCGGTGGCCCGGCCGCTCGGCGGGACGGCCGGGCCACTCGCGCTCCCGTACGTGCCGTCAGCCCGTCAGCCCGTCGCCCGCAGCAGCAGGAGCGCCACGTCGTCCGGCCGCTCGCCGCCCGCCGCGCCCCGGCTCATCAACGCCTCCGCCAGTTCGTCCAGCGGCAGATGCCCCGCCTCACCGAGCCGGCCGCCCAGGTCGGCCAAGGCGTCCTCGATGTCCACGCCGGGGGATTCGATCAGCCCGTCCGTGTACAGCACCAGCACCGAACCGGGGGCCAGTTCGACCTCCGTCGTCGGGTAGGCCGCCGCGCTGTCGATGCCCAGCAGCGGGCCACCCGCCAGATCCAGCACCCGCACCTGGCCGTCCGGGCGTCTGAGCAGCGGCGGCGGATGCCCGGCCCGCGCCATCACGGCCCGCCCGCGCACCGGATCCAGCCGCAGATACAGACAGCTCGCGAACAGATCCGAACCCAGCTCGATCAGCAGCCGGTTGGTGCTGCTCATCACCTCGTGCGGCGGCTGCCCGACGGTGGTGTAGGCGCGTACGGCGGTACGGATCTGGCCCATCAGCCCCGCCGCCGTCACGTTGTGCCCCTGGACGTCGCCGATCACCGCCGCCGCCGTACCCTCGGCCGGGACCAGGTCGTAGAAGTCGCCGCCTATGTCCATGCCCCGGGTGCCCGGCAGATAGCGGGCCGCGGCGTCGATGCCGGGCAGCGGGGGGAGCGAGCTGGGCAGCAGCGCGGCCTGGAGGCCGTGGGCGAGCTGGTGCTTGACGTCGTACAGCAGGGCCCGTTCCAGGGCGAGCGCGATCAGCGCGCTGAGACTGGTCAGCACCGCCCGTTCCTCGGTGGGGAAGGGATGCCGCTCGGCGTAGGCGAGCACACAGGTGCCGACCAGCCGGCCGGAGGCGATCAGCGGGAGATAGGCCCAGGCCGCGAAGCCGTCAGGGGTGGCGTACCGCGCGGGATACAGATGCTCCAGATGCTCCTGGGACTCGAAGAACGACGGCACCGCGCTGTT
The DNA here is from genome assembly GCF_042749375.1 of Streptomyces sp. NPDC059477. Classification (NCBI taxonomy): domain Bacteria; kingdom Bacillati; phylum Actinomycetota; class Actinomycetes; order Kitasatosporales; family Streptomycetaceae; genus Streptomyces; species Streptomyces sp. NPDC059477. Next base: position 36,224 of record NZ_JBHYUG010000025.1, read on the forward strand.
CGCGGCCTGCACGCCCGGGATCGGCTCGGACAGCGAGGTCCCGTCGAAGCGCTCGATGACCTGCGCGTCCGGATAGCCGCGATGCCCCAGGACGTGCAGCCGCCCCGCGCGCGCGGTGAGCAGGACGACGGCCTGACCGCCCACCGCCGGGGCCACCTCGTCCGCGACCAGTTCCACCACGTCCCGCACGCTCGCCGCCTGCGTCAGCGCCCCGGCCAGGGTCAGCACCTGCGACATGGTCACCAGTCGGGGCGGCGTACCGTCCTCGCCCGCCCCCGGCCGGCCCATCTCCGCCACTGCCCGCGCCGGGCTGATCCGCACGCTCAGCCCGGTCCGGCTGGGAAAGAGCCGGAACGACAGCCAGTCGCCCGGCGGGCGCAGCGCCACGAACGACGTGATCTGCTGGCTGATCAGCGCGGCCCGGTAGCGGTCCTCGAACACCGGGTCGTTCAGCCAGGGCACCGTCGCCCACAGCTGGAGGCCCAGCAGCCGGCTCACCGGGACGCCGATCAGGTCGGCCGCCGCCGGGTTGGCGAAACCGATCCGGCCGTGCAGATCCAGCGAGCACAGCCCGTACGGCAGCCGCGCCGCCATCCGGACCGCTTCCACCGCCCCGAGCGTGCCCGACAGCCCGCCGACCATCTGCGCACCGGGCGGATCCGGTTCGGGCGGCAGCGGGAGACTGTCCTGGGCGTGCCGTTCCAGACGCAGCGCGAGCCGCCCGCAGGCCGCCGTCAGCTGCTCGCGCTCCCGGTCGGACAGCTCCGGCGGATGCGATCCGGGCCAGGTGACGAAGACCGCCCCGTACACCATGGTGTCCGTGGCCAGCGGCAGCGCGGCCAGCGCGAACGGGTACGGCAGCACCACCGAGACCCGCGGATAGTGGCTCGCCATCTCCTCCTCGCCGCTCACCCACACCACCCGGCGCTCGCGCGCCGCGTCGGCGACCGGGATCGGCGCGGCCAGCCCCACCCGCTCCCAGGGCGCCGCGAAGGCCCGTGGCAGCCCCGCCATCACCGCCATCTCCAGCACCGGCTCCTCCTCCGCGAGCAGGTACACCGCGCCGGAGTGCGCGTTCACGCCCTCCATCATCTCGATCAGGGCGAGGGACAGCAGCGGCCGTCCGGCCGGGCCCCTCGGCCGCCCGGAGGGCTGCCCGTCGGACATGCCGACCACCTCCTCGACCGGCCGCGGGACGGGCCCCAGGGAACAGAACACACTCTCCCCCGGCACGTCCCCCGGCGCACGGCGAACGAGGGTGAGCGACGGTGAGCGGGCGGATACGGGGTGTGCGATTCGGGGGCGATCAACGGTGTGGGGTGGGGCTATCGGATTGCTGCCTGTCGCTGATCGGCGGCGGGGGCGGGGCGATTGGGTGGTGGTTCGGCGGTGGTCGGTGGTGGGTGGCGGGTGATCGGGTTGTGGTTCGGCGGTGATCGGTCGTGGCGGAGCGGCGCGATCGGGTCGTGGCCCCGAGATGACCGCCCGTGGGCGGTGGCATGGCGGGGGCGGGGCCATGGCCGTACGGGCGCCGGTGCACGGGGGGCTGCGTTACGGCGGCATACGCGCTGTAATGACGGACGTGGTCGACGAGGGCGCAGCGGAGCGCGGAGCAGGGGTGCCGCGTGCCGAGGCCGCCCTGAAAGCGCTCGCCGGCGATCCGGATTCCGTCGAGCGGCGCCACCGGGTGCTGGAGCAGGCGCTCGCCTTCACCTGTGCCACCTTCGCGGGCGTGTACACCCCGGCCGGGGACGGCGGACGGCTGCGGCTGGCCGAGGCGGCGGGGGCGCCGCGCGCGCTGTACGGGCTGCCGGACTCCTACCCCACCGACGGACCCTCCGCGCCAGCCACCGCCCTGCGCACCGGCGAGCCCGTCTGGCGGGGGCCCGCAGAGACCGCCGCCGGGGGAGCGGAGCCGGACGCGGCCGGTCACTGCCTCGCCGTCCTCCCCGCACGGCACGGCGGTCTGCTGCTGGCCATCACCGAGTCCCCGGAGGGCTTCGGCCCCGCCGAGCGCGCGTGTCTCGAACTGATCGCCGACGCCGTCACGGGCGCCGCCCCCGACCGCCCACCGGACGCCGGGGACCCGATGCCCGGCGGTTTCGTGCTCGCCATGGACACCGGACGCATAGAGGCCGGTCATGAACTGCTGGAGCTGTTCGGGCTCGGGCCGACCGAATTCGACGGCCGGGTCGAGACGCTCCTCGGGCTGACCGTCCCCGAGGACCTGCCGTCCCTGATGTCCGTGGTCGAGGCCGACCACATGGCCGTCGGGGACCGCGAGCTGGACTTCCGGGTGGCCGGACCCGCCGGACCCGCCGCACCGCCACGCTGGCTGCGGCTGCGCGGCCGGCTGCTGCCCGCCGCCCCGGGCCGCGCCGCCCGGCTGGTCGGCACCGTCGCCGACGCCACCAGCGGGCGCTCCGACGCCACCGACGTGGCCCGCGTCCAGCGGCTCGCCGCCGCGCTGGCCACCGCCGGAACCGTCCGGGACGTCGGCCACGCCGTGGTCGCCGCCCTGCGCCGCCCGCTGCGCGCCGACCGGATCGCCCTCGCCGAACTGGAGGGCGACCGGCTCGTCGTCACCGTCCTCGACCCGCCCGAGCCCGAGTCCTGGCCCGAGCTGTGGCGGCTGGAGTGGCGCACGGAGTGGCCCGAGGCGCCGCTCCGGGCCATGCCGACCCTCGCCGCCTCCCTGCGGGAGGGCCGCGCCCAGATCTGGCCCGCCGGGACCGCGCTGGAACCCGCCCTCGCCGAGGTCGGTCCCGGTGCTCTCGCCGTACTGCCGCTGCCCGCGGGCACCAGGATGGCCGGGGCCTGTCTGATCGGCTGGGACACCCCGCACGACGTCGGCCCCGACGAACGCGCCCTGCTCACCGCCGCCGCCGGACTCGCCGGACAGGCCCTCCTCCGGGCCCACGCCTTCGACGCCGAGCACGAACTCGTCGGCATGCTCCAGCGCCAGCTGCTGCCGCGCCGCCTGCCCCGGCTCCCCGGCGCCAGGGCCGTCGCCCGCTATCTGCCCGCCACCGCGGGACTGGAGCTGGGCGGCGACTGGTACGACATGATCCCGCTGCCCGACAACCATGTCGCCCTCGTCATCGGCGACGTCCAGGGCCACAGCGCCGCCGCCGCGACCCTGATGGGCCAGCTGCGGACCGCGCTGCGCGCCTACGCCGCCGAGGGGCACCCGCCCGACGTGGTGGTCTCGCACGCCAACCGGCTGCTGCTGGAGATGGAGACCGACCTCTTCGCCACCTGCGCCTATGTCGCCGTCGACATCGAGGAGGGCACCGCCTGGTGCGTGCGCGCCGGTCATCTGCCGCCCGTGCTGCGCCATCCCGACGGCACCACGGAGATCGCCGAGGCGGAGGGCGGACCGCCGCTCGGGGTTCTCGCGCGGGCGGACTTCCCGATGACTGAGCTGCGGCTCCGGCCGGGCACGCTGATCGCCCTGGTCACGGACGGCCTGGTCGAGGACCCCGGGAGCGACATCGACGAAGGTATGGAGCGCTTCGCCCACGACCTGGCGGGCGCCGACCCGGCCCACCTCGGCCCGGTCGCCGACACCCTGCTGCTGGGCGCCCGCCGCAACGACGACATCGCGCTGCTGCTGATGCGCTACGACGGTCTCGCCGTGCGCCCCCGGCGGGAGAGCTGGACGGTGTGGCGGGTCCTGGAGGCGGCCCGGCACGCCCGCCGCTTCACCCGCCGCACCCTGCGCACCTGGGGCGTCACCGAGAACCCCGAGAACCCCGGGAACCCCGGGAACCCCGAGAACCCCGGAAACACCGAGGAGTACGACGCCGTACTGCTGGTGGTGTCGGAGCTGGTCACCAACGCCCTGGTGCACACCGACGGACAGGTCCGTCTCGATCTGACGCTGCTCGGCGGCCGGCTCCGGATCGCCGTCGCCGACGCCCTGGCACGCAGCCCCGTCAAACCGACCAGCATCGGCTGGGAGGCCACCGGGGGACGCGGGCTGCTGCTGGTGGAGGCCCTGTCGGCGACCTGGGGAACCGTGCCCGTGAGCGGCGGCAAACAGGTCTGGAGCGAGATCATCGTGACGGGCAGCTGATCCACCCCCAACGGCCTCGCTCCGCCCCCGCCTTGCCCAGGTGACACCTCGGGAAACGGGAGTCGGAATGGAGTGATACGCAACCACAACGGAGCACCTCCATTCGGGCCGTTCCCCGGCTATGGTGTGCCAGATGAAGGCACTTGTGCTGTCCGGGGGCGCCGGAACACGCCTCCGGCCGATCACGCACACCTCGGCCGGGCATCTCGACCCGGTGGCCGACAGAGCCGCGCTGCTCCACGGCCCGGAACCCCTCGCGCGAGCCGGGGTCACCGACGACGGCCCGGTGGAGGCGTTCGTCGCCGAGCCGAGCCCCTCCGGGCACGTGGTCCGGCCGAAGGACAAGCCCGAGCACCCGCGCGACACCGGCGATCACGGCAAGGTCCCGATCCGCACATGAACGACCCGCGGCGGTCCCGTACCCCGGCCCGCTGTGCCCTCCCCGCTCACCCCGTCCTCTCCGTTCACCCCGTTCTCCCAGTTCGCTCAGCCCGCTCCGTTCTCCCAGCTCTCCCAGCTCTCCCAGTAATCCCCCACCCGCGCCCGGCGCGAGCCGGTCGTACTGCCTCTCCGGACATGACCAAGGTGCAGATCCCTACATGAACCTCCTCGTCACCGGCGCCGCCGGGTTCATCGGCTCCACGTACGTCCGCGGGCTGCTGGCCCGGCCCGGCGGACCACGGGTCACGGTGCTCGACCGGCTCACCCACGCCGGCACCCGGGACAACCTCCCCGACGCGCACCCCCGGCTGGAGTTCGTCCACGGCGACATCTGCGACCCGGCCGCCGTCGACCGGGTGATGGCCCGCACCCACCAGGTCGTGCACTTCGCCGCCGAGTCCCAGGTGGACCGCTCCATGGACGGCGGCGCCGGGTTCGTCCGCACCAACGTCATGGGCACCCAGACCCTGCTGGAAGCCGCCCTGCGGCACGACGTGGAGACCTTCGTGCATGTCTCCACCGACGAGGTGTACGGCTCGATCAAGGCCGGCTCCTGGCCCGAGGAACACCCGCTGCGCCCCAGCTCCCCGTACTCCGCCTCCAAGGCCTCCTCCGACCTCCTCGCCCTCGCCTACCACCACACCCACGGCCTGGACGTGCGCGTCACCCGCTGCTCCAACAACTACGGGCCGCACCAGTTCCCCGAGAAGGTCATCCCGCGCTTCATCACCAACCTCCTGGAGGGCCGCAAGGTCCCGCTGTACGGCGATGGCCTCAACGTCCGTGACTGGCTGCACGTCGAGGACCACTGCCACGGCATCGAGCTGGTGCGCACCAAGGGCCGGGCCGGTGAGATCTACAACATCGGCGGCGGCACCGAGATGACCAACAGGGAACTCACCTCCCTGATCCTCGACGTCTTCGGCGAGAGCTGGGACATGGTCGAGCACGTCACCGACCGCAAGGGCCACGACCTGCGCTACAGCGTCGACTGGACCAAGGCCCGCGCCGAACTCGGCTACCGCCCGCTGCACGACTTCGAGACCGGCATCGCCACCACGGCCGCCTGGTACCGCACCCACCGCGCCTGGTGGCGCGCGCTCAAGCAGCGCGTGGTGCCGACGTGAGTGCCCACCCGACCCGCACACCGCACCAAGAACCGCCCCTGATCCGCGAGGAGTCACCTGCGTGAAACGCCATGAGTTCCTGCGGGGCCTGCACCGGGCCACCGCCAACCGCAACTACCTGGAGATCGGCGTCAACGACGGCCGCAGCCTCACGCTGTCACGGGTGCCCAGCATCGCCATCGACCCGGCGTTCAAGGTGGTCACGGAGATCCGCTGCGATGTCCACCTGGTGAAGGCGACCAGCGACGACTTCTTCGCCCGGGACAACCCCCTGGCCCACCTCAAGGGCGGCCGGCACCCGCTGCGCAATCTGGCCCGGGGCCGCAGCCCGCTCGGCCACTGGCGGCGCACCTCGCTCGACCTGTCCTTCATCGACGGCATGCACCTGTTCGAGTACGCGCTGCGCGACTTCATGAACGTCGAGAAGCACTCCGACTGGGCCAGTGTGATCGTCCTGGACGACATGCTGCCGCGCAGCATCGACGAGGCCGCCCGTGACCGGCACACCAACGCCTGGACCGGCGATGTCTACAAGCTGGTCGAGATCCTCACCCGGTACCGCCCCGACCTGGTGACGGTCCTGGTCGACACCGAGCCCACCGGCCAGCTGGTGGTGTTCGGCGCCGACCCCACCAACACCGTGCTCACCGAGAAGTACGACGACATCATCGCCGAGTTCGAGGTCCCCGACCCGCAGAAGGTGCCCGAGGCCATCCTCGACCGGGTCAACACGGTCCGCCCGGAGGACCTGCTGTCGGCCGGCTTCTGGGGCCCGCTCGCCCGCGCCCGCAACATCGGCGCGGGCCGCTCCCGGGGCTGGCCCCCGCTGCGCCGCGCCGTGGAGGAACTCGCGGTCACCCGCTGACGGTTCCCGCCCGGACCGGGGCGCGGCGGCCCGCATCCGCCGCGCCCCTGCACATCGGCTCATAGAGCACCCCGGGACACCCCGGGGCACACCGGCTCCGCCGTCACCGCGCCCCGCGCAGCACCCGCCCGACCTTGCCGGCCAGCCGTGACAGCGGGCCGGGCCTGGTCCCTCGTACCACCTCGAACCCGTGCGCGGCCGGTCGCAGCCGCACCGGCAGCGGGTGGAAGCGGGGCTTGTCCGCCGTGGGCGCGAGGTTCACGGAGACGCGCCAGGTCTGGCCGTCGAGCGCCTCCGCCGGTACCTCCGCGAGGAGCAACGCCCCCTCCCCTTCCGCCTCCGGCGCGAGCCTCCCCGGCAGGTCCCGCACCCCGTCCGCCCCCGCCGCCGTCAGCCGTACGAGGACGTCGGTGGCGGCGGGCACATGGAGCGGGAGCCGCGCCCGGAGGCGGCCGTCCACGCTCGCCACCGCGTCCGGCGTCAGCCCGTCCAGGCCGAGGCTCTTGCGGGCCCGGTCGACGTCCAGGGAGAGATGGGCGTGCTGCTGGGTCCAGTACGGCAGCACCACATGCCCGGCGACCACGGCGGCGGGCGGCAGCGCGCGCCGGTGGGCCTGGGCGGGGCCGAGGCGCCGCCCCTTGGTCCAGCCGCCCAGCTTGACCCGGGCGTCGAGGTCCCAGAGCCCGCCGGCCGGCGGTGCGCCCTCCACGGCGGTGGTGAGATCGAGCAGCGCCGTGCCGCGCAGCACCAGCCGGACCCGGGAGCCGTCGCCGACGGGCATGCGCGCGCGGGTCACTTCCACGGGCTGGAAGTGGGTGGCGGAGCTGGCCCGTTCACGCAGCAGCACGTCCAGCGTGGCCCGGTCGAAGCGGGCGGTGGTGTCCATGCCCACCCAGTCGATCGCGCCGGGCGCGTCGAGCGGCGGTTCGGCGGGCAGCTCCTCAAAGGTCCCGGCCGGGAAGGTCATCGGCTCACCGTGCACCGTGTATTCGGCGGTGAGGTCGATGCGCAGGGTGCCGTCCCGCCAACTCACCTGTTCCGGTAGGGCCTTGAGGGCGACGCCGGTCTCCCACTCGGCGAACGCGGTCACCTCGTCGTAGCGTCCCGCCGCCGCCAGCGCGGCCACCACCCGCTGGGTCGGCTGGAGCCCGTCGGTCACCCCCGGCCCGAACCGCTCGACCACCACCTGGTGGATCTGCTCGAACAGGTCCCGGCGGAAGTCCTCGGGCGCCGACAGGAAGCGCTGCCCGCGCAGCCGCTCCACCATCTCGTTGCGCAGCCAGCGCCGGAACAGCCGGTCGCGCACCGGGCCCGGCTCGGTGTACCGCTCCACGACGTCGAGCGCCTCGCGCAGATTGCCGAAGTACCCGGCGGGGTCGTAGCGCTGGAACCCGGCGTTGGAGGAGTCGTCGCGGCGGATGTGGTAGTAGCAGGTGTAGTCGCTGAGCACGGAGACGTTCCCGGCGCGCAGGAACGCCTCGGTGACGAAGACATGGTCCTCCAGCCGGCGCCGGCCCTCGGGGAAGCGCAGCCCGGTGCGGTCCAGGAACGCGCGGCGGACCATCTTGTGCGGCGTGAGGCTGTCGATCAGCGGGGCGTTCGCGACCGAGGCGCGGGGCCGGTTCACCTTGAACAGCTCGACCGGCACCCCGCGTCCCTTGCCGGCCATCTTGCCGACGACGACATCCGCGTCATGGGCCACCCCATAGTCGTACATCCGCTCCAGGGCCTCGTCGCCGAGATAGTCGTCGTTGTCGACGAACATCACGAACTCGCCCCGGGCGGCGGCGATCCCGACGTTGCGCGGCTTGCCGGGCCAGCCGGAGTTCTCCTGGTGGATGACCCGCACCCGCTCGTGCTCGGCGGCCACCGCGTCGAGCCGCGCCGGGGTGCCGTCCGTGGAACCGTCGTTGACGAAGATGACCTCATACGCGTCCGGGGGCAGGGACTGCCGCAGCAGCGAGTCGACGCAGTCGGCTATGTAGTCCCCGGGGTTGTACACCGGGACAATGACACTGACTTTCACCGGCAACGTCCGGCCCCCTCAGAGTTTTTCGCCGTTGGCGCGAGATTGGCGCACGAGACATGTGCGCGAGACATGCGTGAAGTGCCCGATGCTATCCCGGTGGTGGTGAAGGGGCCGTGAGCGTCGGCGAAGGCTCCGGCACCGCCTTGTCGAGCGTTAATCGATTGCCCCGAGGGCCCGGCCTCTGCTGCACTGCCGGAGTTCACGGCACCGTCCACCCCACCGCACCCCGAGGAGCCCCGATGCGAGCACCGTTCATGTCCGCCAAGGAAGGAATGACCCCCGTTTCGAAGAACTTCGAAGGACATGGCACCGGTGCATCTGCTCAATCTCGGCATTCTCGCGCACATCGACGCAGGTAAGACCAGCCTCACCGAGCGGCTGCTGCACTCCGCAGGAGTGATCGACGAGATCGGCAGCGTCGACGCCGGCAGCACGCAGACCGACACGCTCGCGCTGGAACGCCGGCGCGGCATCACCATCAAGTCCGCCGTGGTCTCGTTCCCGGTCGGCGGCATCACCGTCAACCTCATCGACACCCCCGGCCACCCGGACTTCATCGCCGAGGTCGAACGCGTCCTCGGTGTCCTCGACGGCGCCGTCCTCGTCGTGTCGGCGGTCGAGGGCGTCCAGGCCCAGACCCGCGTCCTGATGCGCACCCTGCGCCGGCTGCGCATCCCCACCCTGATCTTCGTCAACAAGATCGACCGCCGGGGCGCCCGCTACGACGCCGTGGTGCGGTCCCTCGCCGACCGGCTGACCGCGTCCGTCGTGCCCATGGGCACCGCCACCGCCCTCGGCACCCCGGCCGCCCGCTTCACCTCCGGCCCCGGCCGCGCGGCCCTGGAGGTCCTCACCCGGCACGACGACGACCTCCTCGCCGCGTACGTCGACGGCACGGCGGACCCCTCCCGGCTGCGCGCCGCCCTGGCCCGCCGGACCCGGCAGGCGCGGGTGCACCCCGTGTACGCGGGGTCGGCGGTCACCGGCGCCGGGGTGGACGCCCTGATCACCGGCATCGAGGAACTGCTCCCGGCCGCGTCCGGCGACCCGGCCGGACCCGTCTCGGGCACCGTCTTCAAGGTCGAGCGCGGCCCGGCGGGGGAGAAGGTGGCGTACGTCCGGCTCTTCACCGGCACCCTGCGCACCCGCGACCGGATCCCCTTCGGCCCGGCGGGGCAGGAGGGCAAGGTCACCGCGATCAGCGTCTTCGACGGCGGTACCGACGCCCGCGCCGACACGGTGGCGGCGGGCCGGATCGCCCGGCTCTGGGGCCTGCCGGACATCCGCATCGGCGACGCGATCGGCGTGCCGCACGCGGCGCCCGGCCGGCACTTCGCCCCGCCCACCCTGGAGACGGTGGTGGTCCCCGCCGCCGGAACCGGCCGGGGCGCACTGCACCAGGCCCTCACCCAGCTCGCCGAACAGGACCCGCTGATCGCCCTGCGCCACGACGAACCGCGCCGCGAGACCTCGGTCTCCCTGTACGGCGAGGTGCAGAAGGAGGTCATCGAGGCCACCCTCGCCGACGAGTACGGCCTTGAGGTCACCTTCCGCGAGACCACCCCCCTGTGCATCGAACGCCCCACCGGCTCAGGGGCGGCGGTCGAGCTGATCGGGAAGGACCCCAACCCCTTCCTCGCCACGGTCGGCCTGCGCGTGGACCCGGCGCCGCCCGGCAGCGGGCTCGCCTTCCGCCTGGAGGTCGAGCTGGGCTCGATGCCGTACGCCTTCTTCCGGGCGGTCGAGGACACCGTGCGCGAAACCCTCGGCCAGGGCCTGTACGGCTGGCAGGTCACCGACCTCACCGTCACCATGACCCACTCCGGCTACTACCCCCGGCAGAGCCACGCCCACCAGGGCTTCGACAAGAGCATGTCCAGCACCGGCCAGGACTTCCGCGGGCTGACCCCGCTGGTCCTGATGGCGGCCCTGCGCCGCGCGGGCACCCAGGTCCACGAGCCGATGCACCGCTTCCGCGCCGAGACCCCCACGGACACCCTCGGCGCCCTGCTGCCGGTGCTGTCCGCCCACCGGGCCGTCCCCGGGACCACCGACTCCCGAGGCCCCCGCACCCTCCTGGAAGGCATCGTCCCCGCCGCCCGCGTCCACGCCCTGGAACAGCGGCTGCCGGGGCTGACCCGCGGCGAGGGTGCCTGGGAGAGCGCCTTCGACCACTACGCCCCGGTCCGCCACGGCACCCTCCCCGAACGCCCGCGCACCGACCACAACCCTCTGAACCGGAAGGAGTACCTGCTGAGCGTCGTCCGCAGGGTGACCGGCTAACCCCCGGTCAGCGCCCCTCGCCCACTCCCAGCTGCCGGGCGGCGGCCGTCACCGTCTGCTCCAGCAGCGTGGCGATGGTCATCGGACCCACACCGCCCGGCACCGGCGTGATCAGCGAGGCCCGCTCCACGGCCGAATCGAAGTCGACATCACCGACATTGCCCGCGTTGTACCCGGCGTCGAGCACCACCGCGCCCGGCTTGATGTCCCGCCCCCGGATCAGCCGGGGCCGGCCCACCGCCGCCACCACGATGTCCGCCTCCCGCACCACATCGGCCAGCTCCCGGGTACGGGAGTGGCAGTACGTGACCGTCGCGTCCCGGCCCAGCAGCAGCATGCCGACCGGCTTGCCCAGAATGGCGCTGCGGCCGACGACCACGGCCCGCCTGCCCGCCGGGTCCACGTCGTACGCGTCGAGCAGCCGCATGATCCCGCCCGGCGTGCAGGACACGAAACCCGGCAGACCGAAGCTCATCGTCGCGAACGAGGCGAAGGTGACCCCGTCGACATCCTTCTGCGGCGCGATCGCCTCGAACGCCGCCCGCTCGTCGATGTGCCCGCCGACCGGATGCTGAAGCAGGATCCCGTGCACGTCCGGGTCCCGCGACAACTCCCGGAGCGCGGCGACGAGTTCGCCGGTCGTCGTGGTGGCGGGCAGCACCACCCGCCGCGAGCCGATCCCCGCCTCGCGGCAGCGGTTCTGCTTCATCCGGACGTAGGTGACGGATGCCGGGTCCTCGCCGACCAGTACGGTCGCGAGGGTCGGCACCCGGCCGGTGCGCTCGGTGAGGGCGGCGGCGCGCTCACCGGCCTCCGCGACGATACGGCGGGCGAGTCCGGTGCCGTCCATGAGCCGGGCCTGGGGCATGGTCCACTCCTGAGCTGATCGACCTCTTCGCCCAGGCGCACGGCAGCAACATGCGGACCGCTCCCCGGTGGTGCTCCACCTCAGCGCCAGTCACGGCCCACGGTGAGGGTAACCGAGGGCCGGTCGGGGCGGTCGGGCGCGGTCGGCTCGGCTCGGCTCGGCTCGGCTCAGCCGCTCCCGCGCCGACGTGCGGGCCGGTGCGGGAGCAGGTGCGGGTGGGGGAGCAGGTGGTGGCGCCGGTGCCCCGGGGGGATCGCCTGCCGCTCCGTGGAACGGGCGGCGGCGCGCAGAAGGGCGCGCAGGACCGACGCCCGGGCCATTCGCGTGGCCGTCGAGGCGCGGCGGGGCCGGCCGATTCCGGCGCGGGCCGAGAAGGACCAGTTCAGGCGGGTACGGACATGGAACTCGGGCATCCCCCGGCCTACTCGTCCCACGCCTGGATCAGCGTCTGCCGGGCGATCCTGCCGTCCCGCAGCGACAGCATCGACTCGGCCAGCACCCGCACACCGTCGGGGTACTCGCAGGATTCGGTGAACGCCGCCCGCTCGTCCTGGATCACACAGTCCTCCAGCGTGTGGGTCATGTCCCGGCCGTAGATGTCGTCCAGCATCGCGCTGATCTCGTCCCGCCCGCGCAGCACCCGGGGGTGACTGGGCCCGCTGACCTGGTCCACCACCCGTACCTCGGCATCGCCCGCGTAGAGCGCGAGCAGTGTGTTCGGATTGCCCTCGATGCCCCGGCGCAGTGTCTCGGCGTCGAAGACGGGGCTCGCCACAGTGCCCATCGTGACCTCCTTCGAGGACGTGACCCGACGGAGGGACGGGCCACGGAGGGCCTCTGTTACGAGCCTCCCCCGCGCCGACGGGGTCGGCAAACGCGGGGCGGTGGGTGGGGGCGGTGGGGCTGCGGCGGCGGGCGCCGATCCTGGAGCGTGGAGGGTCGGCGGGCGGCCACCTGGCTAACCGGCCTGCCCGGCCTGCCCGGCTGGTAGGGCTCGTCTCGCTCGTCCTCGTCGGGCGCGTGGGAGCGCGGGAAGCCGGCCGGTCCTGGCGGATTGGTTGGATTGTTCGGACTGTCTGAACGTGTGGCCGGATGGACGGATGGATCCGCTCGGCGGGCCGGGCCGCGCAGGGTCTCCGCCGGGCCGCGTAAGGTCCCGGGCCAGCCCCGCAGGGCGCCCAGCGCCCATTCGAAAGACGCATTCGGCCGGTGCCTGCCGGTGGTGCGCCTGTCGGGTGAGGGGGCCGCCCCGGCCGTGTCCGGTACGGGCCGCGCGCGTTGCTGAAGACATGATCTCAACTCGTCGTATTCTCGCCGCCGCCGCTCTCGCCGTCGGGGCCGCCGGTCTCGCCGCGCCGCAGGCGGGCGCGGCCGAGGCGGGCGCCGCCAGCGAGGGCAAGGTGAACCCGGTCGCCGTGCTCGACTCGCTGACCGTCTCCGACATCCCCGCCGAGCACCAGGCCGCCGTGCCGCGCCCCTCCCAGCAGCTCGCCGAGCTGAACCAGCTCAACGGCCTCCACCAGCTCAGCGAGCTGCACCAGCTCACCGATCTGGCCGCGCCGGTCACGGGCCTGGTGCCCGCCGTGGGGTACTGAGCCCGCGAGGATCCCGCGCCCCGGCCTACCCGGTCGTGGCAAGAAATTGGGTGGCCGCCAGCTCCGCGTACAGCGGATCGGCGGCCACCAGCTCTTGGTGGGTGCCCACCGCCCGGACCCGGCCCGCGTCCATCACCACGATCCGGTCCGCCATGGTCACCGTCGACAGCCGGTGCGCGACCACCAGCACCGTCGTGGACCGCGCGACATCGGCCACCGTGTCCCGTAGCGCCGCCTCGTTCACCGCGTCCAGCTGCGAGGTCGCCTCGTCCAGCAGCAGCAGCCGGGGGCGGCGCAGCAGCGCGCGGGCGATCGCGACCCGCTGACGCTCCCCGCCGGACAGCTTGGTGCCACGATGGCCGACCAGCGTGTCCAGTCCCTCCGGCAGCCGCTCCACCAGGTCGTCCAGCCGGGTCGTCTTGAGCACCCGTGCCACCTGGCCGTCGTCCGCCTCCGGATGGCCCAGCAGCAGATTCTCCCGCAGCGAACCCGACAGCACCGGCGCGTCCTGCTCCACATACCCGATGGCCGCCCGCAGCCGGGGCAGCTCCCACTGCGCGACATCCCGGCCGTCCAGGGTGATCACGCCCGACTCGGGGTCGTAGAACCGCTCGATCAGCGAGAACACCGTCGTCTTCCCGGCGCCCGAGGGCCCCACGAACGCCGTCATGCCCTGCGGCGGCACCTCGAAGCTCACCCCGTGGTGGACGTACGGCAGATCGTCCGCGTACCGGAACCGGACGTCCTCGAAGGTGACCGCCGCCGGACTGGTCTCCGGCGCGGGCAACGGGGCCGCTGTCGGCCGGGGTTCGGCCGGCAGGCTCAGCGCCTCCTGGATCCGGCTCAGGGCCGCCGAGCCCGCCTGGTACTGCGTGATCGCCCCGACGACCTGCTGGATCGGCATCATCAGATAGAAGACGTACAGCAGGAACGCGACGAGTGTGCCGACGTCCACCGCGCCGGTCGCCACCCGCGCCCCGCCCACCGCGAGCACGGTGATGAAGGCGATCTGCATCGCCAGCCCGGCCGTGTTGCCCGCGGCGGCGGACCACTTGGCGGCACGCACGCTCTGCCGCCAGGACTCCTCGGCCGCCTCGTGCAGCCGCTCCTCCTCGCGGTGCTCGGCGCCGGACGCCTTCACCGTGCGCAGCGCGCCCAGCACCCGCTCCAGGGAGGCGCCCATCACGCCCACCGCGGCCTGGGCCTGTCTGCTGGCCCGGTTGATGCGCGGCACGATCACCGTGAGCACCGTACTGGCGCCGAGGATCACCGCGAGGGTGACGCCGAGCAGCACCGGATCGACGACGCCCATCATCACCAGTGTCGCGATCAGCGTGAGCCCGCCGGTGCCCAGGCCCACCAGGGAGTCGGCGGTCACCTCGCGCAACAGCGTGGTGTCGGAGGTGATCCGGGCCATCAGATCGCCGGGCTCGCTGCGGTCCACGGCGGATATGCGCAGCCGCAGCAGATAGGAGGAGAGGGTGCGCCGGGCGCCGAGCACCACCGACTCGGCCGTGCGCCGCAGGACGTACGCGCCGACCCCGCCCACCGCGGCGTTGGCCACGACCAGGCCGGACATCGCGACCAACGCGCCCGTGATGGCCCGGTCGTGCTCCAGGTCGTCGATCAATCCCCGCGCCACCAGCGGCAGCAGCAGTCCGGTGGCCCCGGTGACCAGCGAGAGCACCGCGCCGAGCAGCAACGCCCAGCGGTGCGGCCGGACATAGCCGAGGAGCATGCGCCACGGGGGTGTGACGGTCTCCGTGTGTGCGGTGCTCACAGGGCTCCTCGGGCGGCGCGGATCGGACGATGCTTGTCAGCGTACGGGGAGCCACTGACAACGGGCCGTCCGGTTCTACGGGTCAGCGCCCCGCCGTCGCCGCCAGTTGCGCCAGCGTCGCCTCCAGGTCCGCCGGACGCGGCCGGTTGTGCGGCAGCTTCGCCAGCAGCGCGGCCATTCCGCAGGTGCCGGTCACCGCGGAGAAGACCAGCCCGCCCGCGATCCCCGCTGACAGCAACAGCCAGGCGGGGTGCAGAAGTCCCAGCCCCAGGCCGGTCAGGACGAGCGTCCCGGCGGTGAACCGGACCTGCCGGTCCATGGGCCACACGGCGCGCGCACCGGACGCCGGGCGGCCCAGGGCGTGGCCGCGCCGCGACCAGTCGGCCGTGCCGCCGGTCAGCGTCATGGCCCGGACGCCCTCCTCGGCGAGCAGCGCGCAGGCGTTCGCCGAACGGGCCCCGGAGGCGCACACCACGAGCAGCTCGCCGCGCAGCTCGCGCAGGGCGGGCAGGGCGCGGCCGAGGTGGTCCAGCGGGATGTTCAGGGCGCCGGGCAGATGGCCGGAGGCGTACTCGCCGGGCGTGCGTACGTCGATGACGGTCAGCTCGGCGAGCCGGGTACGGGCCTGGTCGGCGTCGAGGGCGAGGGGAGTGCTCATGAGCGGGAGATACCTTTCTGGAAGCCCGAGGGGGAGGTAATATACCCCCGAGGGTATATGGAGGAGTGGATCGTGGAACTTCGGTTCGAAGGTGATGATCTGAAGTCGGTGCTGAACCGGCTGCGTCGGGCACAGGGGCAGATCTCCGGGGTGATCCGGATGATCGAGGAGGGGCGGGACTGCGAGGACGTGGTGACCCAGCTGGCCGCCGCGTCGCGGGCGCTGGACCGGGCGGGGTTCGCGATCATCGCGACCGGGCTCCAGCAGTGTGTGACGGACCTGGAGAAGGGCCGCAGCGACGGGGAGTCCGCCGAGCAGATGAAGGCGCGCCTGGAGCGCCTGTTCCTCTCCCTGGCCTGACCGGCGGCGGCCGGTCATCAGGAGGCTCATAGCACCGCCTCCACCAGCATGAACGCCGCGACGCCCAGCAACCCCCAGGCGAAGACCCGCTGAAGCGTCCCGGCCGACACCTTCGCCGCCAGCCGCCGCCCGTCCCAGGCGCCCAGCACGGCCGCCGCCGCGAACGGGGCGACAAGCGACCAGTCGACGGGCACGGACGCGCCCGCCCGTCCGGCCAGGGCGACGACCGAGTTGACGCTGATGACCAGGAGGCTGGTGCCCACGGCGACGCGCATCCGCAGCCCCACCACATTCACCAACGCGGGCACGGCAAGAAAGCCTCCACCCACCCCCAGCACCCCGGTAACCGCCCCCAGCCCAAACCCGGCCCCGGCGACGCGCCCGGCCTTGGCTCCGGCAACGGGCTTGGCCCCGGCTTCGGCGCCGCGCCGGTCACCGGCTTCCGGGACGCGCCCGTTGCTGGCTTCCGCGACGCCCTCGGCTTCCGCCGCGCGCCCATCACCGTTTCCCTCGACGGGCCTGCCGTCGGCCCTTGGACCCCGCCCGGCCTCCGGGACGCGCCCGGTTCCGGTCTCCGCGACGTACCCGGGGTCGGCGTTTGGGCCCTGCCCGGTGCTGGCTTCCGTTGCACGCTCGGCCTGGGCTTCCGCGACGGGCCTGGCTTCGGTTCCCGCGACGGGCCCGGTTCCGGTTTTCGCCAGGTACTCGGGGTCGGCCCCTGGCCCCTGCCGGGCCTCGGCCCCTGAGACGAGCCCGGTGCTGGCTTCCGCTACCCCCTCGGCTTCGGCTCCCGCGACCGGCCCTGGTACGGCTTCCGCCAGGTACCCGGCGTCGGACCCTGGCCCCTGCCCGGCCCCGGCACCCAGGACCCGCCAGGCATCGGCTTCCACGACGCGCCGGACACCGGCTCCCGCGACGCGCCCGGCCTCGGTTTCCGCGACGTGCCCGGCGTCGGCCCCAGGGACGAGCCCGGTTTCGGCTTCCGCCATGCGCCCGTCACCAGCCCCCGCGACGCGCCGGGCCTGGGATTCCGCCCCGCGCCCGGCGTCGGCCCCGTACCCGGCGCCGGCTCCCACGACGCGCCCCGCGTCAGCCCTTGCGACGCGGCCGGCATCGCTGCCTGGAACCCGCCCGCCACCAGCCCCCGCCCCTCGCCCAGCACCACCCCCGGCCACCCACCCAGCCCGCCGAACCGTCCCACCCCCGCGCCGCCACCGGACGGCCGTGCCGTCTCCGTGTCGCCGTCCCCGGCGGACCGCCCCGCCCCCGTCGGGGGACGCCCGCAGCATCCGCAGTGCGGCCACCCCCGCCAGGACGGCGAACGTCCCGGTGAGGACGGCGGCCGGAAGCCGCGTGGAGAGTGCGCCGCCGAGTGCCGCGGGGGCCAGGCCCGCGAGGGCGAACAGGGCGCCCCGGCGCCAGTCGACCGTGCCTCCGCGCGCGTGCCCGGCCAGAGCCGTCACCGAGGTGATCGTGACGACGACCAGGCTCGCGGTCGCCGCCGCGGCCGGGGTGAAGTCCAGCAGATAGATCAGCGCGGGCACGGCGAGCACACTGCCCCCGCCGCCCAGCGCACCGAGCGCCAGCCCGGTGAGCGCGCCCGCCGCCAGGGCCAGGATCAGGACCAGCGTGCTCACGGGAGCCCTGCCGCCACGGTCAGCCCGGCCGCCCGCGCGGCGTCGAAGCCGTCGTCGACGGCGACCACCGGATGCCCCGCCGCGTCGAGGATCGAGGCCGCGACGGCCGCCCGCGCCCCTCCGGCGCAGTGCACCCACACCGTGGTGTCCGGCAGCTCCGCGAGCCGGTCGCGCAGCCGGTGCAGCGGGATGTGCAGCGAGCCCGGTATGTGCTCGGCCGCCCGCTCCCGGTCCCGTCGTACATCGAGGACCACCCCGTCCGTGCGGGCGGCGAGGTCGGCGAACGTGGCGCGGGGGAACGCGCGGGGCGTCTCGCCCGGCACCAGCCACTCGCCCGGACCGCCGGTGGCCGCCGCGGCGGGCCGGTCGATGCCGACGCGCACCAGCTCCCGCTGGGCGGCGGCGAGCTGCCCGGCCGACTCCGCGAGCAGCGTCACCGGCCTGTCCCACGGCAGCAGCCAGGCCAGCTGGACGGCGAACTGTCCCGCCGCCTCGAAGTTCAGCGCCCCGGCGACATGGCCGTGCGCGAACGCGACCCGGTTCCTGAGGTCGACCACCCACTCCCCGGCGGCCAGCCGGTCCGCGATCTCCCGGGCGTCCGCGCGGCGCGGCGGCGTGAGATCCACCGGCGCGGGACCGTCGGCATTGACCGGGCCCATGTGGGCGTAGTACGCGGGAATGTCGTCCAGCCCGGCCAGCAGCTCGGCGACGAAGGTACCGGCGTCCTTGACCAGGGCGGCGTTGACCGTCCTCTCCCGGCCGATGGTCGTAGCTCCCGCGCCCTCGCCGGACGGCGTGGCCGCGCACAGGCTGCCGAAGCCGTGCGTGGGCAGCACCTCCGTGGCGTCGGGCAGCTCGGCCGCCAGCCGGTGCGCCGAGTCGTACTGCGCGTGCGCGAGCCGCCGGGTCAGCCGGGGCTCGACCAGATCGGGCCGCCCGACCGTGCCGATCAGCAGCGAACCCCCGGTGAACACGGCCGCCGCCGTGCCGCCGTCCTCCAGGACGTACGACATGTGGTGCGGTGTGTGGCCGGGCGTGGCCAGGGCGCGCAGCTCCAGTCCGGCGTCGACCGTCACCCGGTCCCCGTCCTCGACCGGCACGCGCGCGTAGCCGACCCGGGCCCGCGCGGGCACCAGATAGGCGGCGCCGGTGAGCCGGGCCAGCTCCAGACCGCCGGAGACGTAGTCGTTGTGGACATGGGTCTCGGCGACCTGCGTGATGCGTACCCCGCGCCGCGCGGCGGCGGCGATCACCCGGTCCGCGTCGCGCGGCGGATCGATCACCACGGCGGTGTCGGCGCCGCCCGCCAGATAGCCGCGGTTGCCCAGTCCGGGCACGTCGATGGCCTCGACGAAATACACGGCGGCACTCCTTCCTCGTACACGTTCGTCGTGCGCGTTCTCGTGCGCGTCCTCGCGCTTTCCCCGGACTCGCTCCTCACGGCGCGGTGGCACCTCACTCACGTGGGCGCCGGGCACCGGTCTCGCGAATTACCCCGGGGGGTATCTTTCAGCCACCGTAGCAGAGTACCCCCGGGGGTATGCCAGGCATGGGTTCGAGGGCCGGTCGGCGACCGGTGGCGCCCGGCGGGGCCCGGTGCTGGCCGCGGCCGATCGATCACGCGTAGGGTCGGCGGCGGGACGCATGATCACCGACGAGAGGGGCTGCACATGGCGCAGGAAGTGCGCGGAGTCATCGCACCGGGCAAGGACGAGCCGGTCAGGGTCGAGACCATCGTGGTGCCGGACCCCGGTCCGGGCGAGGCTGTCGTACGCGTCCAGGCGTGCGGCGTCTGCCACACCGATCTGCACTACAAGCAGGGCGGCATCAACGACGACTTCCCCTTCCTGCTCGGGCACGAGGCCGCGGGCGTGGTGGAGTCCGTCGGCGCCGGGGTCACCGACGTGGCGCCCGGCGACTTCGTGATCCTCAACTGGCGTGCCGTGTGCGGCCGGTGCCGCGCCTGTCTGCGCGGGCGCCCGTGGTACTGCTTCGACACCCACAACGCGAAACAGCGGATGACGCTCACCGATGGCACCGAGCTGTCCCCGGCCCTGGGCATCGGCGCCTTCGCCGAGAAGACCCTGGTCGCCGCCGGGCAGTGCACCAAGGTGGACCCGGCCGTGTCACCCGCCGTCGCCGGACTGCTGGGCTGCGGGGTGATGGCCGGCATCGGCGCCGCGATCAACACCGGCAATGTGGGCCGGGGCGACACCGTCGCCGTCATCGGCTGCGGCGGCGTCGGGGACGCGGCGATCGCCGGGTCCCGGCTGGCCGGCGCGGCCCGGATCATCGCCGTCGACATCGACGACCGCAAGCTGGAGCAGGCCCGCGCCATGGGCGCCACCCACACCGTCAACTCCAAGGACACCGACCCCGTCGAGGCGATCCGCGAGCTGACCGGCGGCTTCGGCGCCGATGTCGTCATCGACGCGGTCGGCCGCCCGGAGACCTACCGGCAGGCGTTCTACGCCCGCGACCTCGCCGGGACCGTCGTCCTGGTCGGCGTCCCCACCCCCGAGATGAAGCTGGAGCTTCCGCTCCTCGACTTCTTCGGCCGGGGCGGCGCCCTGAAGTCCTCCTGGTACGGCGACTGTCTGCCCTCCCGCGACTTCCCCATGCTCATCGACCTCCATCTGCAAGGACGGCTGGACCTCGGCGCGTTCGTCACCGAGACCATCGCCCTCGACCAGGTGGAGCACGCGTTCGAGCGGATGCACCAGGGCGATGTCCTGCGCTCGGTGGTGGTGCTCTGATGACCGCCCGCATCGAACACCTCGTCACCTCCGGGCAGTTCACGCTCGACGGCGGCACCTGGGACGTCGACAACAACGTCTGGCTCGTCGGCGACGACCACGAGGTCCTCGTCATCGACCCCGCGCACGACGCCGACGCCATCGCCACGGCCGTCGGGGACCGCCGGCTCACCGCGATCGTGTGCACCCACGCCCACAACGACCACGTGAACGCCGCCCCCGCGCTCGCCGAGCGCACCGGAGCACCCATCTGGCTGCACTCCGACGACCTCCCGCTGTGGAAGCTCACCCACCCCCACCGCGCACCCGACGCGCATCTCACCGACGGCCAGGTCATCGAGACCGCGGGCGCCGACCTGCGCGTCCTGCACGCCCCCGGCCACGCCCCGGGCGCCGTCTGCCTGTACGACCCCGGGCTCGGCGCGGTCTTCACCGGCGACACCCTGTTCCAGGGCGGACCCGGCGCCACCGGACGCTCGTACTCCCACTTCCCGACGATCATCGACTCGATCCGCGACCGGCTCCTCACCCTGCCGCCCGAGACCCGGGTCCTCACCGGACACGGCGACGCCACCACCATCGGCGCCGAGGCCCCCCACCTCCAGGAGTGGATCGCACGCGGGCACTGAACCGGGACGCCCCGCAGCGGCGGACAGCGACTCACCGCCAATACCGACAGAAGATGTCCGGCTTTCCCGTGACAGTGGTGCCGGCCAGGTACGAGCAGGTACGACACCACGCGCACCCCACAGGAGTACGGACATGTCAGCACCGTTGCAGGGCAAGGTGGCGCTGGTCGCCGGGGCGACCCGGGGCGCCGGACGCGGGATCGCCGTCGAACTGGGCGCGGCCGGCGCCACCGTCTACGTCACCGGCCGCAGCACCCGCGCCCGGCGCTCCGAGTACGACCGCCCCGAGACCCTGGAGGACACCGCCGACCTGGTCACCGAGGCCGGCGGCCAGGGCATCGCCGTCCCCACCGACCACCTGGACCCCGCGCAGGTCGCCACCCTCATCGGCCGCGTCGACGACGAACAGGGACGGCTCGATGTCCTGGTCAACGACATCTGGGGCGGCGAGAAGCTCTTCGAGTGGGACACCCCGATGTGGGAGCACGACCTGGACAACGGCCTGCGGCTGCTCCGCCTCGCCGTCGAGACCCACGCGATCACCAGCCATCACGCCCTGCCCCTGCTGCTGCGCCACCCCGGCGGCCTGGTGATCGAGATGACCGACGGCACCGCCGACTACAACACCGCGCACTACCGCGTGAGCTACTTCTACGACCTCGCCAAGACGTCCGTACTGCGGATGGGCTTCGCCCTCGGCCATGAACTGGGCCCGCGCGGCGCCACCGCCGTCACCCTCACCCCGGGCTGGATGCGTTCGGAGATCATGCTGGAGGGTTTCGGGGTCCGCGAGGACAACTGGCGCGACGCCCTCGCACAGGTCCCGCACTTCGCGATCTCCGAGACCCCGCGCTTCGTCGGCCGCGCGGTCGCCGCACTCGCCGCCGACCCCGAGGTGCACCGCTTCAACGGCCGGTCGCTGTCCAGCGGCGGCCTCGCCCAGGAGTACGGCTTCACCGACCTGGACGGCAGCCGCCCCGACGCCTGGCGCTACATCGTCGAGGTCCAGGACCCGGACAGGCCCGCGGACACCACCGGCTACCGCTGAGCCCGGACCGGCCACGGCCGGACCCGCCACCGCTGAGGCAAGGAAGCGCCCTACCGCTGCCGCCCGGCCGCGTCACCGGGCACCGGCAGTGCCCAGCGCCCACCGTGCCCCGGCGGCAGCGCCAGATCACCGCGCACGGCCGCGTAGTACGCCTCCCGCGCGGCCCGCTGCCGCTCCATCAGCGCACGCCACACCTCCGGATCCCGGGTCCGGGCCCGCAGGAACGACTCCATCTCCATCACGGCCACCACCCACGTCCGCGCCTTCGCCACCACCTCCGCGCTGCCCAGCAGGAGCAGCGTCTCGCCCGACGGGTCCCGGGCCACCGTCGCCTCGGCCAGCAGCGGCGCGGCCTCCTCGGGGGTGAGCGGATGCGGATGCGGGTCGTTGCCGAGGTGCGCGGCGACCCGGTAGGACAGGGTGACGGACGTCTTCAGCGCCCGCGCGTAGTCGGCGTACACCGTGAGCAGCCGCTCCTCCCACCGGGCCGCCTGCTCCCGCCGGAAGCGGACCTGTTCGCCCCGCATCACCGCCACGTACGAACCGAGCGCGCCGACCACGACACCTATCAGAGCGGGCAGTTGCCCCAGGAACTCAGACATGGACGCACGCTATCTGCCGCGATGATCTCCGCGGCAGTAGGTTCGCCCCATGGCTGACAGCGAGCGCTTCGAGGGGTACGGGGTTCTGGTCACCGGCGCGGCCCGGGGCATCGGCGCGGCCGTCGTCCGTCGTTTCGCGCGGGAGGGCGCCCAGGTCCTGGTCACCGACGTCGATCAACCCGCCGCGCGGCGGACGGCGGGTGCCCTGTGCGAACAGGGCCTGTCCGCCGAGGCGTTCGCCTGCGATGTGACCGACCGGGCGTCGGTCGAGGCGGCCGTCGCCCACGCCGTCGGCGTCTTCGGCTCCCTGGACGTCCTGGTCAACAACGCCTACCACTGCTCGCCCGACGCCCCGCGCTTCGAGGACGAGCCGGACGACTCCTGGGCCCTGGACCTCGACGTCACCCTCACCGGCGCCTACCGGTGCAGCCGTGCCGCCCTGCCCCACCTCGCCGCCTCCGGACGCGGGGCGATCGTCAGCGTCGGTTCCGTCAACGGGCTGCGCGACTTCGGCAACCACGCCTACAGCGCCGCCAAGGCCGGCCTCGGCTCCCTGACCCGCACCCTCGCCGGACACGCGGCCGGTCGCGGGGTGCGGGTCAATCTGGTGGCACCCGGCACCGTACGCACCCCGGCCTGGGAGGGCCGTGACGAGGCACTCGACGCGGTCGGCGCCCTCTACCCGCTCGGCCGGGTCGGCGAACCGGAGGACATCGCCGCCGCCGTCGCCTTCCTCGCCTCCCGCGACGCCGCCTGGATCACCGGCACGACCCTGACCGTCGACGGCGGCCTCACAGCGGTGGACTCGGGGTTCCGGGCGGCCTGGCGCGGCGGCGACGACGGCTGACGCCCGGCCGTGGGGACCGACATCCGGTCGTGAAGGGTGCCGCCCGGCCGCCTCGATTGTCACGGTTTCGTCGCGGCCGGAAGCCCGCCACAACCGATCCGGCCCGGCGCCGGTCTAGCTGGACGGAACCGCGCGATGTGCGCGCGGTGCGGGTGCGCGGACGCGCAGGTGAGGGGTACGGGCATGACGGGCATGGGGGACATACGCAGGCGTGGCGTCGTCGTGGCGGGGGCCACCGCGCTGGTGGCGCCGCTCGTGATCGGGCTGGGCGCGGCGCCCGCGCAGGCGGCGAGCTGTACGACACAGGCGGGGCCCCACCAGAAGCAGGTCGAGAAGTTCCTCGGCCGCCCGGTCGACGGCAAGCAGTCCACCGCCGACTGCAAGGCGATCCAGGCGTTCCAGAACAAGCACGGCATCAAGCCGAACATCGGCTACGCGGGTCCGGTCACCTGGGGCGCCATGGATCTGATGAACAAGCAGAAGGCCGTCGGCAACAAGCCCAACAAGGACGGCAAGTGCCCGGTCAACAAGGGCCGGATCGCCTGTGTGAACCTGACCCTCCAGATCAGCTGGATCCAGGACGGCAGCCGTCTGGTCTACGGCCCGGTCCCGGTCCGCACGGGCCGCGACGGCTACGAGACCCGCACCGGCCTGAAGAAGATCTACTGGCGCAACATCGACCACGTCTCCTCCATCTACGACGTCCCGATGCCCTACGCCCAGTTCTTCGACGGCGGCCAGGCCTTCCACTCCGTCGGCGTCAGCATGTGGAACCCGCCCGGCTCGCACGGCTGCGTCAACATGACCAAGACCGCCGCCCAGAAGTACTGGTCGCTGCTGAAGAACGGCGACGACGTGTACGTGTACGGCCGCAAGCCGGGCACCTGAGCCGTCCCCGGCGGCACCTGAGCGGCCCCGGCCGACCGGTGCCGAGGGCCGTCGAACGCTGAACTGTCTCCTGCGGTGAAGGTTGAACTCCGCACGACTTCCTGGTAGGTGGACGTGATCAGCAACACGGTCGATTATGTCCGATTAGTTCCTGATTACTCACGTGGCCTTCACCTCAGGCGCCGTATGCTTCACACCATGTCCACCACTGTTGAACCCGACTCCGAGCGATCGGCAGCCGAGGTCAACGAGGAGATCCGGGCCCTGTGGCGCCGGTCGGGCGGGACACTGAGCGGCGAGCAGCGCGAGGAGTATCAGCGACTCGTCCTGGAGTGGGCCGCCGCGGCCCCGCAGCCGTCGCGGGCGGCCTGAGCGCCGTCTCGCGGAGCCGGTCGTCGGGTGTCGGGCGTCTTCCGACACCGCCGCCGATCCGGCACCCGCCCAGGGCTTCCCGCGCCGGAGCCCGTTCTTCGTCAGACCTCGGCCGACTTCCGTCGAGCAAGCCGTCCTTGCCGTCCGTGCCGTCACTTTCCGCCGCGCCCCCGTCCAGGGCCTGTCCGACCCTTCCCGTCCGACAGGGCCTCGGGGGAGCGGCCTCAACCCCACGTCGCCGAATAGCGGTCGCGGTACGCCCTGCGGTCCCGCTCCGCGCGGATGTACCGGGCGCCCACCAGCGCCACCAGGCTCCCCGCGACGATCAGCAGACCCGGCCCCATGTTCCTGGGATCCGTCAGCCGCCCCAGCAGCGCCGCGGCACCTCCCCCTCCGGCCGGCACGGCGGAGCCCGGCTGTGCCGCTTCCGGCGCGAGGGCCGGGTCCGACGGGATGGGCGCCGGATCCTCCCCGGGCCCCGGCGCCGCCGCGATCACCCGCACCCCCAGCTCCGCGAGCGTCGTCGTCACCGGCTCGAAGAACGTCGTACCGCCCGTCGTGCAGTCGCCGTTGCCGCCCGACGTGATGCCGAGCGCGATGCCCTCCGCGAACAACGGGCCGCCGCTGTCCCCGGGTTCCGCGCACACATCCGTCTCGATCAGCCCCGTGACCGTGCCCTCCGGATAGTTCACGGTCGCCTCCAGCGCCGTCACCCGCCCGTCGCGCAGCCCGCTCGTACTGCCGCTGCGGAACACCCGCTGCCCCACGGACGGATCGTCCGCGCCGGTGATCCGCACGCCCTGCCCGTCGCCGATCGCCACGACATCGGCGCCCTCGCCGGCCCGGCCACCCGCGTACCGGATCAGTGAGTAGTCGTCGCCGGGGAAGCTGCCGCGCACGGTCCGGCCGAGCTGCTCGGTGCCCCGGTCGTCGGCGAACCACACCGACCCGATCGGCCCGCAGTGCCCCGCCGTGAGGATGTAGTCCCGGCTGCCGTCGGTCACATTGAAACCGGCCGAGCAGCGCCCGGCCGTCGACAGGATCGGCCGCGCCCCGCCCAGCCGGGTGGTGAAGGCGCCCTCGGCGCGCTCCATCCGCACAAAGCCGCCGATGCCCTCGGCGACCCCGGTCAGCCGTGACCAGTCGGCGGCGGACACGGTCCGGTCGGCACGTACCACCACCTCGTTGCTCCGGTAGTCCAGCGCCCACGCCGTGCCCGCGACCCGGGGCGCCTCGCCCAGGGCGGCCATGGCGTCCTTGAGGTCGCGCATGCTGTGCGGCACTCGCTGGGGTTCGGCGCCCGCCCGGCGCACCTCGTCGGCCGCCGCCGCGTCGGTGACCGCGACGACCGTCCGCCCGTCCGCGCCGATCCAGCTGCCCGCCGTACGGCCCGCGCCCAGCCGGTCCTCCAGGGCGGCGCCGGTGCCCGCGGCGGCCCGCGCCGCACCGAGGGCCGGGGCCGAGGTGCCGGGTGGCTCGCTCGCCACCGCCTGGGTGACCATCGCTCCGCCGAGGAGCAGTCCGCCGACGGCCGCCAGCCGTGTCACCCGGCGGACGATCCGCCGTCGTGCGTGCCTCATCCATGGCTCCCGAACCCCGACCGCGCGGCGGCGACACCGCGGGGCCCTCCGGCAGTTCGAGCGCCCACCCTCAGTACGCGGTGATCGCCACGGGTGTTCAGCGGCGGACGGGGCCGTGTCCGCCCTCGCCGGTGCCCTGCCGGGGTGCACAGGGGACGCTTATGTTGGGTTCATGACCACAAATGCGCACGCATCGCCCCGCCCGTCCGGCCCACCGAACCCGTTGCGCGCCCTCACCCTCGACCGGCTCCGATGTCGTACCAGCATGAAATGGCGCACCTACCCCGAGGATGTGCTGCCGCTGTGGGTGGCCGAGATGGATGTGCCGCTGGCCGAACCCGTCGTCCGCGCGGTGAGCGAGGCGCTCGCCCTCGGTGACACCGGGTACCCGGCGGGCACCGCCTACGCGGAGGCGCTGGGGTCGTTCGCCGAGCGGCGGTGGGGCTGGGACGGGCTCGCGGTGGAGCGCAGCGCGATCGTGCCCGATGTGATGCTGGGCGTGGTCGAGATGCTGAAGCTGGTGACCGGGCCGGGGGATCCGGTGGTGGTGAATCCGCCCGTGTATCCGCCGTTCTACCAGTTCGTGGAGCACATGGACCGGCGTGTGGTGGAGGCCCCGCTCGGGCCGGATCTGCGGCTCGACCTCGGGGCGCTGGAGGAGGCGTTCGGGCGTGCCGTGCGCGGCGGCGGACGGGCCGGGTATCTGCTGTGCAGCCCGCACAACCCGACCGGCACCGTGCACACAACCGCCGAACTGTCCGCCGTCGCCGCGCTCGCCGAGCGGTACGGGGTGCGGGTGGTCGCCGACGAGATCCATGCCCCGGTGGTCGCGGCGGGTGTGGACTTCGTGCCCTATCTGAGCGTCCCGGATGCCGGACGCGGGCTGTCGCTGATGTCCGCCTCCAAGGCGTGGAACCTCGCCGGGCTCAAGGCCGCCCTCGCCCTCGCCGGTCCGGGCGCCGCCGCCGATCTCGCCCGGCTGCCCGAGGAGGTCGGCCATGGGCCGAGCCACCTCGGTGTCATCGCCCACACCGCCGCCCTGCGCGACGGCACCACCTGGCTGGACGCGCTGCTGACCGGCCTGGACGAGAACCGGCGCCTTGTCGCCCGGCTGCTCGCCGAGCGGTTGCCGGGGGTTCGCTACCGGCCCGGCGAGGCGACCTTTCTGGCGTGGCTCGACTGCCGCGCGCTCGGTCTGGGCGACGACCCGGCGGAAGTCTTCCTCGAACGCGGCCGGGTGGCCCTCAGCTCGGGCCTCCCCTTCGGCACGGGCGGCGCCGGCCATCTGCGGCTGAACCTGGCGACCTCGCCGGAGATCCTCACGGAGGCGGTGGAGAGGATGGCGGCGGGTGTGGGGTGAGGAGGGGCGGGGCGGGGGTGAGGTGGGGTGAGGTGGGTGGGTGGCGTGCGGGGACGCGGTGGCGGCCCGTCAGCGGCGCACCCCGGGCGTTGCCCCCGGGCAACCCCCGTACACTGCCCGCCATGGATGCCACGACCGGCCGGCTCGCCGCAGGCCAGTACCTGCTGATCACCAGTTACCGCAAGAACGGCACCCCGGTCGCCACGCCGGTCTGGGTGGTGGGCGACGGTGACGGGCTCGCGGCCTGGACGGCCACGGACTCCTGGAAGGTCAAACGGATCCGCAACCGGGCAGATGTGCTGGTCGGGCCCTGTGACGCGCGCGGCAGGCCGAAGGGCGAGCAGGTGCCGGGCACGGCGGAGATCTGCGACGCGGAGGCCACCGCCCGGGTGCGCCGACTGCTGGTGCGCAAGTACGGGATCATCGGCCGGCTCACCCTGTGGGGCAGCCGGCTGCGGCGGGGGCTCGACGGCACCGTCGGCATCAGGATCACACTGACGCCCACTGGATGACGGCCGGTCAGCTCCAGGCCCGGTAGGGCTCCTCGACCAGCTGGAACACCGGCTCGCCGCGCACCGGGTCCTTCGCCGTGGTCAGCCGGACCCGGTCGCCGCTGTGGATGGCGATGAGCGGACCCATGACCCGCCCGCGCACGACGAACCCTTCCGTCATCTCGACCAGCGACACATTGCGGGCGGCCGGGGTGTTGCGGTGCACCACCGTGGTGTGGCGGACCGTGCCGGTCCCTGTGCTGCGGTCGGTGCGCAGATCGCTGCCCTGGCAGACCGGGCAGAGCAGCCGGTGGTACATCGCCGTGCCGCACCAGTCGCAGCGCTGGAAGAGGATCGACTCCTCCTTCGGGGGCCGAGGGTCGAGCACGCCCGCCGCGAGGCCGGCTCCCTGCTGAGCGAAGCTTCCTGAGGGGTGGTGGTACACGCTGGTCAACTCCCTGCACACTCGGCCGGAATCCCGCGTGCGCGGCTCACCGCGCACGCCGTGCGCGGTCCTTCGTGCCACCGTGCACGAGCCACACCCTATGGCACTCAGTGTCAACCGTAAAGGCACTGCGTACCCTGAAATTATGGGAATTCTGTGCGGGGGATTCCTGAAGCCTTTCGTGGGAGGGTCGGTCAATCGCGGGCGAGGGTCGTCTCGATCTCCTGCACCACGCGCCACAGGGGCGCCCCGCGCCGCGACACCACGACCACCACGTCCTCGGGCGTCTCCTCGGCCGGCGGCCCGCCGGGCAGCCCGAAGGACGCCTGTACCAGCCCCAGGGCGTGGTTCACGGCCTCGTCCGCGTCGCACCGCCCGTCCGAACGCAGCCAGGCCCGCAGGGCGTTGTTGTGCGCGGCGACCACCGCGGCGGCGATCACATCGGCCCGCAGGATGCCGTCCCGCCGGCCCGCGAACCGGTCGCGCAGATAGTCGGCCAGCGCCCGCTCATAGCGCCACACCACCGACAGTTCGTACGTCCGCAGCCCCGGCACCTGCTTGGTGAGCCGGTAGCGCTGTACGGAGAACGTCGGGTTTTCCTCGTACATCCGCAGCACCAGCCGGGCCGCGTCGCACACCCGGCGCACCGGCTCGTCGTCCGGGGTGCTGTCGGCCAGGAACTCCGTCATGTCCGCGAGGCACCGGTCGTGGTCCGGGAAGACCACGTCCAGCTTGGAGGGGAAGTAGCGGAAGAAGGACCGCCGTCCGACCCCGGCCAGCGCCACGATGTCGTCGACGGTGGTTTCCTCGTAGCCCCGTTCGAGAAAGAGCTGGAACGCCGCCGCGACCAGCGCGTCCCGCATGGGCGGCTTGCCCGCCGCGTCCGCTTTCCCGCCGCTGCCGGGATCGATGGAGGTCATGCCGGGGAACGTAGCATCACTTCGGCATGGATGGCACTGAGTGCTGTGGAGAGAGGGAACTCGGTGCACTCGGCGTCGGTGATATGGCCGCGCCGGGGCCTAGGCGGCCCGGCGGGTGTTGTTGTGGTCGGCCAGGGCCTGGCCCACCGCGCGGACGCTGCGGGCGATGTGCTGCAACTGGAGGACCTCGGCGGCGTACAGCTTGATGGTGTGCTCGATCACCGACTCGGGGACCCCCAGGCGCGGCAGATCGGCGCGGGCCGTCTGCAATGCCGTGCGGGCGATCCGGACCTCCTGCTGCACCTGGATCTCCGCGTGCCGGGCGAGCAGCACCGGATGCCGGATCAGCGCCGGATACCCGGCATAGCGGGCCGGGACCAGCTCGCGCAGCCATTTGGCGGCGGAGCGCTCCCAGTCGTAGCTGCCGGGGATCTTGACCTGGCACGGCCAGTCCGGATTGGTTCGCGGGTACGTCAGGGACATGGGCATCGCTTCCGGGTGGGACGGCGGCGTCGGCTGAGATCCGAGGGGTTGGGGCGGCCCCGGTCTAGGGGATGACCGGGACCGCCGCGGGCGCTCGCGCAGGCGAGGCCCGACCGAACACCCCGGAGTCCGTCGCGGGTAGGGAACGGCGGTCCCGGATGTTCGAACTGGAGCCCTCTGTGAAGGGCAGGCGCGGCCCGTGCGGCGGTTCGTCTGCTGCTGTGCGCATGGGCGGAACGTCGGCTCTCTGCGGGCGGTGCGTGATCCGCAAGAAGTATTTATATATGCCGATCGGTTTTCAAGCCGTATGAAAACATTCACGCGTGCTGTGTATGGGCTGTGCCGCGAACCGGGCGGTCGGTCGCGCAGGAAGAAACGGTCAGGCCCCCAGGAAGAAGCTGTCAGTCCCGCAGGAAGAACTGGTGCTGCTCGGAGATGTGGTCGTACTCCTCCAGCCGGCCGTGCGTACGCTCCGGATCGGCGTCCGTCATCGCCTGGAGCAGCGCGGCGGCCATCAGCCCCGGGGCGGCGTACGAGTCGAAGACCAGGCGGGACCCGGTGCCGGTGGCGAAGGTGACGTCCGCCGCGTCGGCCACCGCGCCCAGCGCGAGATCGGTGACCAGCGCGACCCGCAGCCCGGCGTCCCGCGCCACCTTGACCGCGGACAGGGTCTCCTGGGCGTGCCGGGGCATCGAGAAGGCCAGCACCCACGAGCCCCCCGCCGCGTGCGACTGGAGCAGCGCGTCGTACGCGACGCTGCCGCCCCGGGTCACCAGACGGACGTCCGGGTGGATCCGCCGCGCGGCGTACGCGAAGTACTCGGCGAGCGAGGCGGAGATGCGCAGCCCGAGCACGGTGAGCGGGGTCGAGGCGGCCAGCTCGCGGCCGATGTCGATGACCTGGTCCGGGTCGGCGAAGTCGCGCCGCAGGTTCTCCAGGTTCTCGATCTCGGCGTCCACCGCCGCCTGGAGTTCATTGCCCCGGTTCTCGTCGGCCGCGCCGGAGAACGTGCCGAGGGCGATCGACTGGAGCTTCTCCCGTAGCGCGGGGTAACCGCTGAAGCCCACCGCGGCGGCGAACCGGGTCACCGAGGGCTGGCTGACCCCGACCCGGTCGGCGATCTCGGTGACCGACAGGAACGCGCCCTCGGGGAGGTGCTCGATCAGGTACTGGGCGATCCTGCGGTGCCCGGGGGACAGCCGCTGGCGATCGAAGAGCGTTCTGAG
The DNA here is from genome assembly GCF_042749375.1 of Streptomyces sp. NPDC059477. Lineage (NCBI taxonomy): Bacteria > Bacillati > Actinomycetota > Actinomycetes > Kitasatosporales > Streptomycetaceae > Streptomyces > Streptomyces sp. NPDC059477. The sequence continues at coordinate 67,592 of NZ_JBHYUG010000025.1, forward strand.
CTGGGAGACCGGGGCCGCCTCGGCCTCGGGCGCCGCTTTCCCCGAGGTGATCGCGGATGCCTGTGCGCGTGCCTGCTGGGGCGTGGGCACCGGTGCGCCTCCTTCGTTTCCCGAGGACGTTCAACATAACTCACCGAACTTGGCGGTCAGGAGGGTGCGATGACCCTCCGCCACCGTGCCCGGGGGACAGGGGGCGGCACGCCGAACGGCCCGCCGGGGGGGGCGGGCCGTTGTGTGTGAAGGAGGGTGGGGGAGCCGGACCTCGCCGGTCAGGCCAGGAAGCCTCCGTCGACCGCTAGATGCGCGCCGGTGATGTAGGAGGCGTCGTCGGACAGCAGGAAGGCGATGGCGGTGGCGATCTCCTCGCCGCGTCCGATCCGGCCCAGCGGCACGCCCTGCTCGGCGACCTCCTGAGTGGCCGCCGGGTTGGCCTGGGTCATCTCGGAGTCGATCACGCCGGGCTGGAGTTCATTGATGCGGACGCCCTGGGCGCCGTACTCCTTGGCGGCGGTGCGGGTCAGACCGCGGATGCCGTGCTTGGCGGTGGCGTACTCGACGGTCGGGCCGCCCCGGTCGGCGAACACGCTGGAGACATTGACGATCGCGCCGCCGCCGCTCGCGATGATCGCCGGGATCTGGTACTTCAGGCCGTAGAAGAGGCCGTCGAGGTTGATCCCGATGACCTTGCGCCAGTGGTCCAGGGGCATGTCGGCGGTGGGGATGAAGTTCCCCGTCACACCCGCGTTGTTGACCCCGTAGTGGAGGTTGCCGAAGGTCTCCACGGTCTGGGTGACGGCGTGCTGGACGTCGGCCGCGTCGCTGACGTCGCCGGGGACGGCGAGGGCCTGGCCGCCGGCGTCCTTGATCCGCCGCGCGACCTCCTCCAGCTTCTCGGCCCGTCGGCCCATCAGGGTGACGGCGGCGCCCCGCTCGGCGAGGAGGATCGCCGTCGCCGCGCCCATTCCGCTGCCGGCGCCGGTCACCAGCGCCACCCTGTCCGTGAACTGTGCCATGGTCGTGCCCCTTGCTGTGAGTTCGCCTCGGTCTGTCTGGGCCGTTGTCCGCCTGCCGGCGGGTGACCGCGTCTGCCCGCGTCCGCTCGCGGGCCTACTTCTGTGCCGGGTCGGCCAGGTCGACCGGGTACTCCTGGCCGAAGTCGGCCGAACCGCTCACCCGCTCCCAGGCGGCGGCCTCCTCCAGCTGGCTGTGCGAGTACGCCTGCGCCATCTGCACGGCACCGGCCCCGAGGATCAGATGGGTCGGGGGGTTCGGGTGCTTGACGACCCGGACGAGGATCTCCCCGGCCCGCTGCGGGTCGCCCGCCACCGGCACCGGGCCGCTGAGCAGCCGGGCCATCTCGCCGACGGTGGCGTCGTACTCCGCGGGGACGTCCGGGATCTGCATCGACGAACCGGCCCAGTCGGTGGCGAACCCGCCCGGTTCCACGACCAGGCAGGTGATGCCGAACGGCTCGGTCTCGGCCGCCAGCACCCGGGTGAAGCCGTCCACGGCGAACTTGGCCGCCTGGTAGGAACCGAGGCCGGGCGTGCCGCCGACCCGGCCGCCGATCGACGAGAACTGCACGATCGTGCCGCCGCCCTGCGCCCGCAGGACCGGGACCGCGGCCGTGGAGACGTTGTAGACGCCCCAGAAGTTGGTGGCGAACTGCCGGTGGAAGTCGTCCTCGGGCGTGTTCTCGATCGCGGCGAGGTTGGCGTATCCGGCGTTGTTGACCACGACGTCCACCCGGCCGAAACGGTCGACGCCCGCCTTCAGGGCGGCCTCGGCGGCCGTCCGGTCGGTGACGTCGAGCGCGACGGGCAGGACGCGGTCTCCGTACTTCCGCACGAGGTCGTCCAGCTGCTCCGGCCTGCGGGCCGTGGCCACGACGCGGTCGCCGGCCTCCAGGGCCGCGACGACGAGGTTGCGGCCGAAGCCGCGGGACGAACCGGTGATGAGCCATGTCTGTGTAGTCATGGTTCTAGCGAAACATGGTTTCGTTATTACTGCAACTTGGTTGTGTTAGCGTTTGTGGCATGACGACAGCAGCACCCCGGCGGGCCCGCAGCGCGGCGGCGAAACAGCAGCGGGAGCAGGCGATCCTGGCCGCCGCCCGCACCCTCGGCGGCGAGCGCAGCGTGCGCGAGGTGACCCTCACGGACATCGCCGCCGCCGTCGGCATGCACAAGTCCGCGATGCTGCGCTACTTCGAGACCCGCGAGCAGATATTCCTGGCGCTCACCGCGGAGGGGTGGCGGGACTGGTCGACGGACCTGCGGACCCGGCTGGCGGGCCTTGCCGGGGCGGGGGTTGAGGGGGGCGGGGAGGGGGGCTTCGCGCCGGAGCCCTCGCCGGGCCGGGAGACGGTCGGGGAGCTGGGCTCAGGGCCGGGGGCCGACCGGGATTCCGGGGCGGGTCCAGAGCCGGTGGCCGAGCCGGGCTCGGAGCCGGTGGCCGACCTGGGTTCAGCGCCCGTGGTCGCCGACCTGGGTTCGGGACCGGTGGCCGATCGGGTTCCCGGGGCGGGCCCCGAGCCGGTCGCCGACCTGGGCCCCGAGCCGGTCGTCGGCCGGGTCCCTCAGGCAGTCTCCGACCGGCTTCCCGAGGCCGTCGCCGCCGCCATCGCCGCCTCCCTGGTGGCCCGCCCGTTCTTCTGCGACCTGCTCGCCCAGGCGCCGCTGAACCTGGAGCGCAACGTCTCCCTCGACGCCGCCGCCGCGTTCAAGGAGGTCGCGCTCGGCGAGGTCGCCACGCTCGCCGCGGCGCTGGGCGACCTGCTCGGCCTCACCGCGACCCGGGCCACGGACGTGATCGCCACCGCCACCGGCATGGCCGGGGCGCTCTGGCAGATGGCCGCGCCGGGCACCCAACTGCGCGAGCTGTACGAGACCCGTCCCGAACTGGCGCACGCGGTGGTCGACGTCGAACCAACCCTGGTCCGGATCCTGACGGCGCTGCTGCGCGGCATGCGCGAGAGCGGGCGAGGGGCCGTGTGAGGATCGGCGCGGCCACCGATTCCGGTTCTGTCACCGGCTCCGGTGCCGCCTACGATGCCGTCACCCGCACCGCCTCCGGCATCGGCGCCGATCCTGACGCCGTCACCCCACCGCCTCCGGTCCCGACCCCGCCACCGGCTTCGCCGGAAAGGTCGGCCCGGCAGCGCGCCCACGACCCCCGGCCGCCGGACGCGGTACGGCGCGGCCTCGCCCTCCCTCCGCGCGAGCGCGCCCACCGCGCCGGCGAACCGGAGCCGTGGCCGTGACCGTGGCCGACGGGGATCGAGCGACGGACGTCGCGGTAGGCGCGGCCAGGAGCGTAAAGGCCGTACACAACCCCGGATGTGACACTCGGGAAGCAGACCGACGCCCTGCCCGAGCGATGGGAGACGCACCGCCCCGACCGACGGGAGTCGCGCAGAACCCGCCCTCCAGGAAAGGAGCCGCCACCATGCCCGACGACCACACACAGATCCGCGCCCTGATCACCCGCTGGGCCGACGCCGTGCACCGGGGCGACCTGGCGGCCGTCGCCGCCGATCACACCGACGACCTGGTCATGTACGACGTACCGCCACCGCACGAGGGCCTGCACGGACTCGCCGCGTACCGGGCCATCTGGCCGCCGTTCTTCGCGTGGCAGGCCCACGGCGCCTGCTTCGAGATCGACACCCTGGAGATCACCGCCGGGGCGTACGTCGCCTTCGCCCACGCCCTGCTGCGCTGCGGCACCCCCGAGGAACTCGCCGCCCGCCCCACCCTGCGCCTGCGCCTGACCTTCGGCCTGCGCAAGGAGCGGGGACGGTGGCTGGTGGCGCACGAGCACCACTCCTTCCCGCACGACTGACGGGACGCCGGTACCGGAACCGCACCCGCCGGGCGCCCCCTGCGTGACGTGCGCCGCACCCGCCGCGCCGCCCCCACCCCGGCCCTCGGACAGGAGACCATGGAACACATGACGGACCTGGGTCTTCCCGCAACCATCCTGGCCTGCCTCTTCGACCTCGACGGCGTCGTCACCAGGACGGCGGCCGTGCACGCCGCCGCCTGGAAGGAGACCTTCGACGCCTTCCTGCGCGCACGCGACGGCGACGGCTTCCGCCCCTTCGACGCGCACACCGACTACGACGAGTACGTCGACGGCCTCCCGCGCGCCGACGGCGTCCGCTCCTTCCTCGCCTCCCGAGGCATCGAACTGCCCGACGGCGACCCGGGCGACCCACCCGACGCACCGACCGTCCACGGCGTCGGCAACCGCAAGAACGCACTCGTGCTGGAGAAGATCCGCACCGGCGGCGTCGAGGCGTACGAGGGCACGATCCGCTATGTCGGTGCCGCCCGCGCCCAGGGCCTGCGCACCGCGCTCGTCTCCTCCAGCGCCAACGCCCACGACGTACTGCGCGCCATCGGCGCCGAAGACCTCTTCGACGTACGGATCGACGGCGTGGTCGCCGCCGCACGCGCCCTGCCGGGCAAGCCGAACCCCGACACCTTCCTCGCCGCCGCCGCCGACCTCGGCGTGACGCCCGAGCGGGCCGCCGTCTTCGAGGACGCGCTCGCCGGAATGGACGCGGGCCGCTCCGGCCACTTCGGGTACGTCGTCGGCCTGGACCGGGTCGGACAGGCCGACGCGCTCTACGCGCACGGCGCCGACATCGTGGTGCGCGACCTCGCCGAACTGGGCGCCGGCGCGACGGGCGCGGGGGAGCGGTCGTGATAGGCGGCCGGTCGTACACCGTAGAGCCCTGGACCGTGCGCGAGACCGCCCTCGCGCTCGACGTACTGGCGCAGAGCGAGTCCGTGTTCGCCCTGTCCAACGGCCATGTCGGCTGGCGCGGCAACCTCGACGAGGGCGAGCCGCACGGCCTGCCCGGCTCCTACCTCAACGGCGTGCACGAGGTGCACCCGCTGCCGTACGCCGAAGCAGGCTACGGCTACCCGGAGTCCGGCCAGACCGTCATCAACGTCACCAACGGCAAGGTCGTCCGGCTGCTCGTCGACGACGAACCGTTCGACCTGCGCTACGGCCGGCTGATCCGCCATGAACGCACCCTCGATCTGCGCCGGGGCGTCCTGGAACGGGTCTGCGAGTGGACCAGCCCCGCCGGTTCCACCGTCCGGGTCCGCTCGACCCGGCTGGTCTCGCTCACCCAGCGGGCCATCGCCGCCGTCGCCTACGAGGTCGAGCCCCTCGACAGCCGCACCCGGGTCGTCATCCAGTCCGATCTGGTCGCCAACGAGAGCCTGCCCGAGTCCGGCGGCGACCCGCGCGCCGCCCGCACCCTGAAGTCCCCGCTGGAGCAGGAGGAGCACCACGCCGCCGGGACCCGGCTCCGCCTGGTCCACCGCACCCGCAACAGCGGCCTGCGGGTCGCCGTGGCCGCCGACCACGTCGTCACCGGCCCCGAGGGCACCCTCACCGGCTCCGAGAGCGGCACCGACGTGGCCCGGCTGACCGTCACCGCAGTCCTCGAACCCGGACAGCGGCTGCGGCTGGAGAAGACCGTCGCCCACGGCTGGTCCGGCACCCGCTCCCGGCCCGCGATGAGCGGCCAGGTCGAGGCCGCCCTCGCCGCCGCCGCGCACAGCGGCTGGCACGGCCTGCTCGCCGAACAGCGCGCCTTCCTCGACGACTTCTGGGCCCGCGCCGATGTCGAGGTCGACGGCGACGAGGAGATCCAGCAGGCCGTACGCTTCGCCCTCTTCCACGTCCTCCAGGCGGGCGCCCGCGCCGAACAGCGCGCGATCCCCGCCAAGGGCCTGACCGGCTCCGGCTACGACGGCCACGCCTTCTGGGACACCGAGACCTTCGTCCTGCCGTTGCTCACCTACACCTCGCCAGGCGCCGTCGCCGAGGCGCTGCGCTGGCGCCAGAACACCCTCCCCGCCGCCCGCGAGCGCGCCGTCCAGCTCGGCCTGCGCGGCGCCGCCTTCCCCTGGCGGACCATCGAGGGCTCGGAGGGCTCCGCGTACTGGCCCGCGGGCACCGCCGCCTTCCATGTCAACGCCGACATCGCCGACGCCGTGACCCGCTATGTGGCGGCCACCGGAGACACCGGATTCGAGCGCGACACCGGGGTGGAACTCCTGGTGGAGACCGCCCGGCTGTGGCGCTCGCTCGGCCACCACGACGCCCACGGCGCCTTCCACATCGACGGCGTCACCGGCCCCGACGAGTACAGCGCGGTCGCCGACGACAATACGTACACCAACCTGATGGCCCGCGCGAACCTGCGCGCCGCCGCCGACGTCGTGGAGCGCCACCCGGAACAGGCCCGCGCGCTCGGCGTCGACGCGGAGGAGTCCGCCGCCTGGCGGGACGCGGCCGAGTCCGTGCACATCCCCTACAACCACGCCCTCGGCGTGCACGAGCAGCACGCGGGTTTCACCCGCTACCAGCGCTGGGACTTCGACGCCACCCGACCCGAGCAGTACCCGCTGCTGCTGAACTTCCCGTACTTCGACCTCTACCGCAAACAGGTCGTCAAACAGGCCGACCTGGTCCTCGCCCTCTACACCTGCGACGACTACTTCGACGAGGAGCACATCGCCCGTGACTTCGCCTACTACGAGCCGCTGACCGTCCGCGACTCCTCGCTGTCCGCCTGCTGCCAGGCCGTCATCGCCGCCCGCGCGGGCCATCTCCAGCTCGCCTACGCCTACACCGCCGAGGCCGCGCTGATGGACCTGCACGACCTGGAGCACAACACCCGCGACGGACTGCACATCGCGTCCCTCGCCGGTACGTGGATGGCGCTGGTCGCCGGGTTCGGCGGGCTGCGTGCCGACCGCTCCGGCACCCTGCGGTTCGCGCCCCGGCTGCCGGAGCGGTTCAGCCGGCTCGCCTTCAGCCTCCAGGTCCTCGGCCGCACCCTGCGGGTGGAGATCACCCACGAGAAGGCGACCTACGCCCTGCTGTCCGGACAGCCGCTGCGGATCGCCCACCACGGCGAGGCGTTCCTGGTCAGCGCCGATGGTCTGGCCGTCCGCCAGGTGCCGTCCGCCCCGGACCGCCCGGCCCCGCCCCAGCCACGCCACCGCGCCCCGAACCCCCGCTGACCCGGCGGCGAACAGGTCCGTGGTGCGAGGAGTGAGCGGGGTCAGGCGGTTGGCCGTACCGGGATCTGCGCGAGCCGCCGGGGTGGGTTAGTTTTTGCTTGTTTTCCCGGATTTCCGCTGCCTGACGGGATGTCCGGGACCCGGCGAGCAGGGTGGAGGCGAAGCGACGATGGCCGACACCGCGACCACCACCCCCCGCGCCGAGCCCTTACGTCCGGGACGGCCCGGCCCGATCACGCCGGCGGCCGTCATGTCCACCGACGGGTCACCGGTGGGTGGAGAACCTCAGGTGGGTGGCTCGGTGCCCGTGGCCCGTTGGCCCCAGGCACGCGGTCCGGCGCGGTTGCTCGGTCCGGCGCGGTTGCTCGGTCCGGTGCGGCCGGTCGGTCCGGCGCGGTCGGTCGACGTGGCGCCAGGGCCCCAGCCGGCACCAGCGGTCTTCGTGGCGCCAAGGCCCCACCTGGCCCCGGCCATCGGCCCGGCCTCAGCCATCGGCCCGGCCTCAGCCGTCGGCCGGGCTCCAGCGGTCGACACGGCGCCGGCCGTCGCCGCAGCCCCAACGATCTGCACACCCCCAACGAGCTGCCCAGCGCCAGCGCCCCGCGCCCCCCACTCCACCAGGGCCCCCCGATGACCCCCGAGCCCGTCGTCGCCGCCCCGCGCGCCCGGCGTCGTCTGCGCTGGCACACCGGGCTCAGTCTCGTCGTGGTCGCCGTGGCGGTGTGGGTGGCCTGGCGGCACTGGCCGACGCTGGAGCGCGGGGCGGTCCGGCTCGCGGTCGCCGACCAGGGCTGGCTGCTGGTCGGGGCGAGTGCCACCGTGGCGACCTGGATGTGCTCGGCGCTCGCCCAGCAGGGCGCGGTGCCGCAGAGCCTGCCCACGGGGCGGCTGGTGGCCACCCAGTTCGCCGCCTCGGCCGCCAACCACGTGCTGCCCGCCGGGCTCGGCGCGGGGGCGGTGAACCTGCGCTTCCTGATGCGGTGCGGCCTGCCCGTCACCCGCTCGGCGACCGCGCTGGCCGTCAAGGCGACGGCGGGCGGTGTGGGACGCGGCGCGCTGATCGCCGTACTCGCCCCCGTCTGTCCCGGCCTGCTGCGGCTGCCGCACATCCCCCGGGTGGCCGTCGCGGTGGTGCTCGGGGTGGCGGCGCTGGTGGCGGCCGTGCCGTTCACCCCGCTGGGGGCGCGCTGCCGCCGGGTGCTCGCGGCGGTCGCCGCCGACATCCGGGCGGTGCACGCCAGGCCGCAACGGGCGGCGGCGCTGTGGGGCGGCTCGCTGGCCTTCGTGGCGCTGCACGCGCTGGTGCTGATCGCCGTCACGCGGGCCGTCGAACTGCCGCTGCCCCCGGAGCGGGTGGCGCTGCTCTACCTCGCCGCCAGCTCGGCCGCCGCGCTGCTGCCCACCCCCGGGGGCCTCGGTTCGCTGGACGCGGCGCTGATCTTCGCCCTCACGCTGGGCGGGGCGCCGGGCGCGCTCGCCGCGTCGGCGGTCCTGGGCTACCGGCTGCTGACGGTGTGGCTGCCACTGATCCCGGGCCTGGTCACGCTGGGGGTGCTGGTACGGCGCAAGGCACTGTGAGAGCCGGGGAGCGGCCCGCGGGTTTCCTGTCCGCCGTCGCCTGGTAGGAGTCGACTGTCGTCCGCACTCGGAGGGGGAGTCAGATGAGGCCGATGGACCGCGAGGGCCGGCTCGGGGACGCGTTCCTGACACCGGGGTCGTCGTCGTTCACCGCGTTCCTGGCCGCGCACCGGCCCGCGCTGCTGCCGACCCGCCCGCCCCTCCCGGACGGCGTCCGCGCCGCGCCCGGCACCTTCCCGCACGGCACGACCGTACTGGCGCTCACCTACGCCGACGGCGTGCTGGTCGCCGGTGACCGTCGGGCCACCATGGGCAATGTCATCGCCCAGCGCGACCTGGAGAAGGTGCACCCGGCCGACGACCACACGGCGATCGCCTTCGCCGGGACCGTCGGGCTCGCCGCCGACATGGTGAAGCTGTACCAGGTCGAGCTGGCCCACTTCGAGAAGGTCGAGGGCGTCCCGATGACCCTCAATGCCAAGGCGACCCGGCTGTCGGGCATGCTCCGGCAGAACCTGGACCAGGCCATGCAGGGCCTCGCCGTGGTCCCCCTGCTCGCGGGCTACGACGTCCGGGCACCGGCCGCGCGGCGGGGCCGGATCTTCGGCTTCGACGTCGCCGGGGGCGTCTACGAGAAGACGGACTTCTACGCCGAGGGCTCCGGGTCGCCCTATGCGCGCGGCGCGCTGAAGAAGCTGTTCCGGCCCGGACTGCCCCGGCGCGAGGCGGTGTTGGCCGCGCTGCACGCCCTGTTCGACGCGGCGGACGACGACTCGGCGACCGGCGGGCCGGACCTCCACCGCCGTATCTACCCGGTCGTCTCCCTGATCACCGAGGACGGCTTCGAACGGCTCCCGGAGGACGAGACGGCCGACCTGAGCCATGCGATGGTCGACCAGCGCCACCGCCACCCGGACGGCCCGACGGCCCACCCCTAGCCCCCGGCCGCCCCGCCCTCACAGGCGCAGATGGTTGCGCCACTTCACGATCTCGACCGGCGGATCGCCCGTGTACGACCAGGGCGTACGGGTCGCCCGGCGCCCCATCATGCGCAGCAGCGCCACCGCGATCTCCGGCGTACCGGCGTGGCAGGCCGCGTGGGCGAGGTAGTTGAGGTCACGCAGCTCGCTGGGCGCGACGGTGTTCTCGGTGCGGCCCAGGATCCAGCGCTGCCAGGTACGGCGTACGTCGCTGACCGCGCCGTCGTGGTCCCAGTGCTGGGCGAGTCCGATCGCCGAGTGCTGCCCCTGCGCGGCGTCCAGGACATAGCGGTACTCCTCGACGCGGGCGTACTGGATCAGGACCGGGAGCGCGCAGCCCGGCGGGGCCACGCCCGCCGCGTCACGGGCGAAGTCGTACATCAGTCCATGGGTGCCGTGCCAGCGGGACGAGTAGTAGTGCAGCACCTGGAGATGCCCCTCGACGCTGTACGGGTCGCGGCGGTGCAACTCGTCCCACCAGCGGGCCAGTTCACGGCGGCGCACCCCGCTGGGGTAGAGCCGGGCCACCGAGATCAGGGAGATCCAGGGGGTGGGGTCCTCGGGGTAGGCGTCCGCCGCCGACAGACTGGCCAGCACCGCCGCGTCGATCCTGGCCCGGTCGATCGGCACGCCCCGGCCCGCCGCGATGGCCAGCTCGAAGGCGCGGGCCGTGTCCGTCGCCGCGTGCAGCACCAGCGCGTCGGCGGAGCGGGGCTCGGCGGCCAGCCAGGTCTCGACCGTGGAACTGCCCGTGCAGGCCTGGGCGAGCAGCCGTACCCGGTGACCGCGCACGGCCCAGTCGGGGCCGGTCTCGCGCAGCAGTTCGCGCAGCCCCTGCCAGCGTCCGATGACGATGTCATGGCGGGCCGCGGTGAGTTCGGTGTCCCCGCAGTCGGGGTCGAAGCCGGGGGTGAAGCGGTCACGTGCCATCGGGATCTCGCTCAGAAGTCGGTGGGGAGACCCTCATGGACACGGGAGGAGGCGGCCGTGCGGCTTTCGGGGACGCGGTAGTCGGTCTCGACGGCCCGGGTGGCGTCGAGGGCGGCCGGCCGGTAGTAGTCGCTGCCCCGCCGCCAGTACCAGAGCATCGGCACCAGGCCGACCGCCAGTCCGCCGATGCCGATCCCGATCGCCGGGCCGCTCAGCTCACCGAGCGACTCGAAGAAGATCCAGAACATAAACAGCGAACCGAACAGCGGCCACACCCCGCCCAGCACGAACCGCCGCCAGGAGCTGAACAGCGTCTTGCGGTAGGCGACGACCGCGGCGAGGCCCGCGAGCCCGTAGTAGAGGGCGATCTGGAGCCCCATCGCCGCGATCGCGTACCCGAGGATCTCGCCGACCGAGCCCAGCGCGTTGGACGCGATGAACAGCGCCAGCGCCACCGCGCCGACCACCGCGATCGCCACCCACGGTGTGTTCCAGCGCCGGTGCACCCGCCCCAGCGCGGCCGGCATCGTACGGTCCCGGCCCATCGCGAACAGCGAGCGCGTCACCTGGATGAGCGTGGTCTCCAGGGTGGCGATGGTGGACAGCATCACCGCGACGATCAGCAGTTTCCCGCCCGGCCCCGGCCAGATCTCGGCACCCAGGACACCCAGGACATTGGCCCCGTTCTCGGCGATCTGCCGGTCGGTCAGCACGATGTTCACCGTGATGGTGAACGCCTCGAACAGCAGGAACACCACGCCCAGGCCGATGATCCCGGCCAGCCCGGTGGTGCGGCGGCTGTCGCGGGTCTCCTCGCTGAGATTGCTGGTGACGTCCCAGCCCCAGTAGTAGAACGCCGCCACCAGCGCGCCCGCCGCGAACCCCGCCGTCCCGTCGAAGTGCCCGAAGCCCAGCCAGGACCAGTCGAAGGGCCGGGCGTCGTCGGTGTGGAAGAGCGCCAGAACCAGGAACAGCGCCAGGATGACCAGCTCCACCCCGGACATCAGCAGCTGCGCCCGTACGGTCAGCCGGGCGCCGCCCAGCACCACCAGCAGCATGGCGAGGAACCAGCCCGCGCCGACCGCCGTGGCCAGCGCGGTGTTCTCGGCGAGGGACTCGTCGAACAGCGCGAGCGTCATCGCCCCGGCGGGCAGCGAACCGGCCACCATGAAGATGGTCGCCGACACCACCAGCGCCCAGCCGCTGATGAAGCCCAGGAACGGGTGGAGCGTACGGCCCACCCAGGAGTAGCTCGCGCCCGCGTTGACGTCGATCCTGCTGAGGTGGCTGAAGGCGAGCGCGATGCCCAGCATCGGGATCGCGCAGTACAGCAGCGCGGCCGGGCTGGCGAGTCCGACCGCTCCGACCAGCACCGCCGTGGTCGCGGCCAGGGAGTACGCCGGTGCGCTGCCGGCGATGGCCATCACCACGGTGTCGAACATGCCGAGGGCGCCGGGCTGCAACCCTCTGCCGCTGCTGTTGCTCATGAAGCGCTGCTTTCCGACTTGCACGACGCAAGGGCGACCAGGGCCCCGACGGCGTAGGGGGGTGGGGGGTGAACCCGCCGTCAACCGGGGAGGGTTGGCCTCCGGGGTCGGGGCGGCGGAGGGCGTGGCAGGGTGTGTCCTGCCGCCCTGTGGGCAGCCGGTCACGCCGTGTGTCCGAGTGATGATAGCCCCAGGCGTCGGGCTTTCGAGCGGGATGTCCTGGTAATGTGCGCCGGTCGTGCACGCCCCTTGCCCAGGGGTGAATTCCGGCGCCCGGCGGGGGTGTTGGCCCCGCGCGGGCCTGCGGGGGCCATCGGTCGATTCCGCTCACGCCGGGCGCCGGGGGCGGCCGGTTCAGTCGGCTATGTGGTCGATCTGGCGGAGCTTGTTCGTGGCGTCCAGGGCGGCCACCTTGTAGGACTCGGCGAGCGTCGGGTAGTTGAAGACGGCGTCCACCAGATAGTCGACGGTGCCGCCGCACCCCATCACCGACTGGCCGATGTGGATCAGCTCGGTGGCGCCCGACCCGAAGCAGTGCACCCCGAGCAGGGTGCGGTCCTCCGGCGACACCAGCAGCTTCAGCACGCCGTGCGAGTCCCCGATGATCTGGCCGCGCGCCAGCTCCCGGTAGCGCGAGACCCCCACCTCGAACGGCACGGAGTCCTCTGTCAGCTGGTCCTCGGTCCGGCCGACGAAACTGATCTCCGGGATGGTGTAGATACCGATCGGCTGAAGCTGGTGCATCCGCCCGACCGGCTCCCCGCACGCGTGGTACGCCGCCGCCCGCCCCTGCTCCATCGAGGTCGCCGCCAGCGCCGGGAAGCCGATGACATCCCCGACGGCGTAGATGTGCGGCACCTCGGTGCGGTAGTGCTCGTCCACCGTGATCCGGCCGCGTTTGTCCGCCGCGAGGCCCGCCTTGTCGAGGTCGAGATCGTCGGTCATGCCCTGCCGTCCGGCGGAGTACATCACCGCGTCCGCCGGTATCTTCTTGCCGCTCTCCAGCACCGTCAGCGTGCCGCGCGGATGCCGTTCGACGGCCGCCACGGTCTCCCCGAACCGGAAGGTCACGGCGAGATCCCGCAGGTGGTACTTGAGCGACTCCACGACCTCGACATCACACATGTCGAGCATCCCGGCCCGCCGCTCCACCACCGTGATCCTGCTGCCGAGCGCGGCGAACATACTGGCGTATTCCATACCGATCACACCAGCGCCGACGATGACCATGGACCGTGGCACCCGCTCCAGGGTCAGCACATTGTCGGAGTCCATGATCGTACGGCCGTCGAACGCGACGCTGTCCGGGCGTGCGGGCCGGGTGCCGGTGGCGATGACGATGTGGTCGGCGCTCAGCAGCCGCTCGTGCCCGTTGACCTCGCGCAGCGCGACGGTGTGCGGGTCCGTGAACCGTCCCGTACCGGCGTACAGGGCGACGTGGTTGCGGGCGAGCTGGCTGCGGATGACGTCGACCTCGCGGCTGACGACGTGCTGGGTGCGGGCGGTGAGGTCGGCGACGGTGATGTCGTCCTTCACCCGGTAGCTCTGCCCGTACAGATCGCGCTGGGTGAGTCCGGTGAGGTAGAGCACCGCCTCGCGCAGGGTCTTGGAGGGGATCGTGCCGGTGTGGATGGAGACGCCGCCGACCATGTCGGGGCGGTCGATCACGGCCACTCGGCGGCCTAGTTTGGCGGCGGCGATGGCGGCCTTCTGACCGCCGGGACCTGAACCGATGACAAGCATGTCGAAGTCGGGCACCCTCCGGAGTCTGTCAGCACGGATGGGTGGCGGGGAAGGGCGGAGGGTTTTTGTGCCGGGAGGCTTGCGCCGGTCCCCGCACGGTGGTCGGGGTTCTGCCGCTGGGCAGGCAGTAGCGGAACCCGCGTGTTCGACCCGCTTGACGGCAGTGGGAGCATGATCGTGCCGTGCGCCGACGACATGGGCGCCGGGTCTCACCGAGAGGCGGCCTGCCAGGGCGTGCGGCGCACCACCTGCCGATGGCCGGGCGGGCATCTCGCCCCGCCCCGCTCCGCACCGGAAGAGACGTCATGCACCCAGCCGTCAAGGCCCTCACCATCGCCACGCCCATGAGCCTTCTGGCCCTCACCGCGACCACCGTCGCCGCCGGGATGCAGCCGACGGTGATTCCGGTGCTGTGGGCGGTCTGGGCCATGCTCGCGGTGACCACTCTCGCCGTGGCGGTCGCGGACCGTCGGCAGCGGGCCTGACCCACCGAGGCGATTCCGCCTCCCCGTGAACAGCCTCGCCACTGGCGAGCGGGGGTCAGGGCAGCAGTTTGTCCATCGCGGCGGTGCCCTCCAGGGCGAGCTTGCGCTCGGCCCACTCCAGGGTGTGCGGTGTGACGTCCTTGCCGGAGGCCAGGACCAGGTCCTCCGGGGAGACATCGGTGCCGGTGCGGGCGTGCAGTAGGCGGTCGGGGGTGGCGCGGTCCTGAGAGGGCCGGGACGCTTCGGGCTCGGATGTGGACATGGTGACTGCTCCTCCGGTCCAGGGGTGACACGGACCCGGGGCCGACAGGCTGTGGACCCGGGACGGACGGGACGCGCGCCGGGAGCGGACGCTGGGTGCGCTTCGGATTTCCGGTGCACTATCACCATTCAACGCCCCGGGCCGGCGTGCATCCCGGGAGACGGTTTCCTGGGGTAACCGGGGGGACGGGGGCGGTGTCGGGGTCGGCGTCGAGATACGGAGGAGGCCAACACCGCGATCTTCACCTGGGCCGGCACCGACCCCGCCCAGCCCCCCCACCTGGCCACTCCCGAACCTGTTTTCCACCACCACGCCGGCCCTCCGGTTCAGCCGCACCGAGATCGGCACCCACCCCCAAGAAATCCTGGAGAACAACGTCGACACCACGCACCTGTACCCACTCCACGCATTCCCCGACAGCGCCGTGCTCGACTGACCGTCCTGGCGACCACCCTCACAACCGGAAAGCGGCACAGGGGGCCAATGCCCTGCCCTGCGGACGTGTCGACGGGCGGACTCATAGGCGACGGCCGTCGTAGCTGTCTCGGGAAGAACCACAGATCAGCAAGTCCGCTGACCCGCGAGGTTAACGTCAGGACGTAACGACGGTCCGGTCCGCATAGAGACGCCATGTCCCCTCCGTCATTCCGCTCCAGCGCCCCTCACCTATGTAACGTGGGGAGGCGAACTGCCAGGCGACGGTACCAACCATTTGGTCGACGACTGCGGCAATTGCCGCTCGTGCAGCGGGATCAGCAGCGGTCTGGAGTTCGAGGATTCGCCGCTCGGTTCGCAGGGCGAGGCCGTGAACGTGGGTGACGGCTTCCTGGAGGTCGGCTCCGGTCTCACGCATATAGAGACCGACATAGTTGCAGGGGTCGCGACCCAATAGCACTTCTTTGCGATAGGAGATGATGTCGTTGAGATATATGGAGTTCCAGACAGCCGCATCGACGGCCTCTTCCAGTTCGAGGGTCGCGTAAGGGCTTGCGTCTATGGCGAGGGCGTATTCGCACAACAAATAGGACCAGTACATTCCGCCACTCCCGGACCGAGCCTTCACGTAGGTCGGTATGTCCTGACGTGCACGTCCAGTCCTGATTTCGTCCTCGGCGGCGAAGCCGCTGATCATGTCGTTCATCAAGTCGACGAAGCGGTCCCACTGTGGTGGCGGCATCTTCGATTTAATGGTGTTTGCGATGGGTGTGATGATGTCGAATGGCGTGTCTGTGGCATGGCCCAGGACGGCTTCACGCATCGTGGGGTAGATGGATTCATCGCCAACGGCGGATCCATTGGTGCACAGGTCGTCCAGTGCGAACCAGGTGATGATCCAGTCCCCAATGTCTGCCAGCCTGTCCGGAAGTCCATCCGGATAATGTAGGGCCAGGTACAGTCCGTGCTCCTGTCGGGTGAAATTTCGGAAACTGGATTCAGTGGGGAAAAGGTGTCGAACCTTTTCGTAAAATTGACTGGTTCGCCCCTCAAGCCAGTGAAGGTGAGGGCTGCACCTAGGTTTTACGTAACGGAAGAAAGAGCCCAGGGTGAACGTGCCCAGTAGTGGTTGCTCGACAGGTGTCACAGCAGTTCCCTTTCACTTCTCCCCGTATCCGGGTTCGACTGGTTGGCGTGCAGAAAGTGCCGCTGAGATTGGTCTTGCTGGAGACCCCGCGGCTCGCGGGGGATGTGGCGCCGCCGGGCGGTGTCCCCGTGGCTTCCGAAAGTGGTCGGCCCCGTCACCGCGGCGAG
This sequence comes from Streptomyces sp. NPDC059477, assembly GCF_042749375.1. NCBI lineage: Bacteria > Bacillati > Actinomycetota > Actinomycetes > Kitasatosporales > Streptomycetaceae > Streptomyces > Streptomyces sp. NPDC059477. The sequence continues at coordinate 83,861 of NZ_JBHYUG010000025.1, forward strand.
ACGCCAGCGGGTTCAGGTGCCGAACCGGCGTCTGCGCTGGGCGAACGAGTCCAGGGCGGCGCCGAAGCCGGCGCGGGCGAAGACCGGCCGGTGCACATCGCAGAAGTAGTGCTTGGACCACACCGATTGCCGGCGATCTCGCTGCGCCCGTCGTAGCGGACGGCCATGTTGACCGTCGTACCGGGCACCCCGGTCGTGGACTGCCGGGCACGGTGCAGTGCTGTGCGCAGGTGACGGGGCAGGATTTGGTCCCGCCTCAGATATCGGATCCGCCACCGTCGCGGCGAGGCGAGGTTGTCGACCACGTCGGTGATCAGGCGGGGCGGACCGTCGAGTTCCTTGGTCGGCCGACACAGGTTGTCCGCCGAGACCACCCACAGGGGGAGGACCCCGATCCCGGCATTCTCCGCCCAGCGCACGGCGTCGAAAAGACGCCGGCCCCCTTCCCTGTGGCCCTCGACCCGGGCTCATGCCCCGGGCCGCGGCCCAGCGGCGGTGTCCGTCCGGAATCATCGCCAGGTGACCAGACGCCCGTGGGTTCTCCGGCGGATCTGCCCCCGGAACTGTCACAACGGTGCGGCTCTCCGCGCCTACTGAAGGCATACCCACCTCCCCGTACACCCGGTACTGCCGCTCAGTACCTCCCCTCAATCAACTCGCAGAAAGAGCCGCGGGGGAAGTGGTCTGGGCACCACAAATGTGTGCATTGGTTGCAAGTTTGTGCCTTTGTGAACAACCATTGGGAATGTGTGAGGCCAGGTTGAGCCTCCGGAACCCACCGACGGGTTACCTGCTCCCTGATGTCCGGGCCAGGGCGACCGGGCTGTGACCGCTGACCGGTGCGGGCCGTTGATCCTGCCGGTCTCCGCCGTCAGCCCGCCCGCCACGACTGACCCTCCCGGGGACCGCCTACCCCTCTTCGCCGTCGTCCGGGGACAGGCGCGATGTCCTTGTCCGGATCTCGCGACCCTCGGCACGGAGTTGGGCGACGGCGGCGTCGATGTACTCCGTGGTCCAGAGCACGACGGCATTGAGGACCAGGCTGAGCGCGCGCTGCGCTGGTCCTCCATCCCGTCGCGGTACACCTGGTGGATGGTGCCGCGCTTGCCGTGGCACACATCCCTCGCGAGCTTGTGCCGCGACTCCTGGACGGTGAGCTGCCGGTTCATCTGACAGCGGTGGGTGTAGCCGCCCGGTCGACCACCCGCATCAGGCGCTCGGTCTTCGCCGCCCGCGACTGCTGAACGATGCAGGTCAGTAAGCGCTGCCCATCACGGAGTGGCCAGATCGAGCGCCATCGGGTCGTACAGAGGAGAGTCAGGGAAGGGCTGCATCTCCCCGACGCGCCGGTACTTCCAGTCCTCGTACAAAGCACGGAGCCGAGGGCGCTCACGGCGCATCAGCAGTTCGGCCCGCTCTTCACGGCGCTGACTACGGTGCCGAGGGTGGCGGCGTGCTCGACGAAGTGCTTGCGGTAGCCGCTCTCTGCCTCACATACCACACCACTCGTCACGACATCCACAACCAACCCGACTACTTCACCAGCACCAGATCGCCGAACGGCAAAAACACGTCTACATCGCAACCAATCAGATGAATACAACCTCTCAGGGAACCAGCGGATTCCGGAGATCAATCGGACTCGAAGGCTATTTTCCCTGGCCAGGAAGGGGTTTCATATTTCCGCCATCGTCATACAAGAATACTTTGTAGCTCGAAAGTGTGATGTGCGCGATCGAGGAGTATCGGCGTGGCGCAGGCACTGGTGTGCTCTGGGCGGCCGGCCATCAGGCGGGCCGCTCGCCATGACACGGACATGTGCTCCGTGTGGGGAATGTGAAGGAGTACGCCATGATCTATACGTCGAGGACGAGGGCCGTGACGGCCGTCGCGAGCGCCGTCGGCGCCGCCGTGCTGGCCCTCGGTGCGACCGCCGCCCCGGCCCAGTCCGCCCCGGCCAGGAGCGACGCTCCGGTCAAGGCCGCCGCGCCTGTCCTGCCCGCCGGTGCCGTCGCCCTGCCGAGCGGGGCGCGGGGGCCGGAGCAGTGTCCGGACGGCGCGATGTGCTTCTGGGAGGGCGCGAACTTCTCCGGGAACGGCTGGGCCCTGGCCAAGCCGTCCAACGGCCTTCAGTGCCAGGGCGCGGTGCCGCAGGGATTCTCCGCGCCGCGCAGCGCCTACAACCGGACCAACGGGAACATGGCCATGTACCGGGGCGGTTCCTGCATCGGCGTGTGGCAGATCGGGGTCCTCAGCCCCGGCTACGCGTACGGCGATGTCGACCCGAACCGCATCTACGCCTGGAACTGGACCCTTTGACCGTCCGGGCGTCCCTCTGACGGATCCGTCCGGGCCCGCTCCGTGGGGCCCGGACATCATCCCCGCCCGGCTGTCCCGGTACGGGGACCGGTGAGGCGGTCTTGAGAGCCCGCGCCCCCTTCCCGTGGGCCCGCTTCCCGCCTCACCGACCGGCCATGCGACCGCTCTCCGCCGAGGGACACGGCCCGGCGAAGCCTCCGCTGTCCGGCCCGGTACGCCTACGTGTCCGGCCAGCACCGGAGGCTTCGCTGGTTCCGTACGCGGCGGCACCGGACCCCGCGTCACACGCTCGCGTAGGCTCCGCGCCCTGTCGGGGCTCGCCGCCTGGTAGCAGTCTCGTGCATGCACCACTGGCCCCGTCGGGCGGAGGATCGCAAGCCTCTGCGCGGCGGGGCCTTCCTGCGCGGGGAAGCGCTCGCCCTCATGCGCAGAGTTCTAGTGAAAGCTTGCGTTCCATCCCGATCACACCCGCGCCGACGATGACCGTGGACCGTGGCACCCCGCTCCAGGGCCAGCGCTTCGGAATTCCGGTGCACTATCACCATTCGACGCCCCGGGCCGACGCGCATCCCGGGGTACCCGGGGGGACGGGGATGGTGTCGGCGTCGGTGTCGGCGTCGGCGTCGGCGTCGAAATACGGTGGCCCGGTGTGCGAGCCGCTCGCTATCTTGTGCGGGCACGCCGACGACCGACGAAGGGGGTGAGTGCCGTGCCGTTCTCCCGACCACAGCGCTTCCTCCCCGTTGCCACGGCGGCCGACGTCTGATCCGGATGATCCGGACCGGGAGCGCGCACCGCAGCATCAGCCCTCCCGGAGGATCTCCGTGACCGATGATCTGGTCATCCGTACGCTCGACGCCCGGCACACCCCTCTCTTCGACGCTCTGCCCGACCCGCTCGGCGCCGCCGACACCCACCGCCGCACCCTGCACCGCCCGGAATGGAAGCGGGTCGCCCTGCGGGACGGCCGAGTGGTTGCCCGGGGCGCCTGGTGGGGTGGCCCCGAGGACACCGAGCCGGTCAATGTGAACTGGTTCGATGTCGCCGAGGGCGAGGCAGCGGCCGGCGCCGAGCTGCTGCGCACCGCGCCCTGGCAGGTCGAGCTGGAACTGACCCTGCCCAGCGACTGGCGTACCGACCCGGCCCTGCGCGCGGCGGCCCAGGCCCGCTTCGATGCCGCCCGGGCCGCGGGGTACGCGTTCCTGGCCGAGCGCCATCTCTACCGCTGGACCCCGGACGACGGCCTGCCCGAGCGCCCCGGTCGGCTGGTCTTCCGTCCCGAACCCGATGACGCCGTCTTCCTCGACGCCCTGCGCCGCATCCACGCGGGCACGCTGGACGCCCATGCCCGGCGGATCATCGAGGAGGACGGCGGGGTCGACCGGGCCGCCCGGGAAGAACTCGACTTCTTCCACTGGCTGCCCTCCCCGCGCGCCTGGTGGCAGGTCGCCCACACCCGCGAGGGCGAGCCGGTCGGCATCCACATCCCGGGCCACAACCCCTCCGGGCCCTGCGTCGGCTTCATCGGCGTACTGCCCGAGCGGCGCGGCCACGGCTACGCCTACGACCTGCTCGCCGAGTGCACGCACTTCCTCGCCGAACGCGGCGCCGAGTTCATCGCGGCGGCCACGGACCGGGGGAACTTCCCCATGGCCGCGAACTTCCGCAGGGCCGGCTACCCGGTGACCAAGGAACGCGTGAACTACACGCCGCCCGGGGAAGCCTGACCCGGACGGCAGCCCGGACCGCGTTGTCAGTGCCGGGTGCCATGCTGGGCGGACGGGATCAGCGGAATGAAGGGGAGGCCGGCGTGGGGTTCCTGGGCGAGGTCTGGCGGGTGCGCTGCGGCGCGGGCGACATCGGGGAGATCCTCATCCAGGACGCCGACTTCCCCTGGCTCGCGGGCAGATTCACCCCGAGCCCGGCGTACGAGGAGGTGCGCGAGCTGTTCGCCCGCGAACTCGCGCTGACCCGGCTGGACGACGACGCGAAGTGGGCGACCTGGGAGACGGCGTACGACGAGATCACCCGCCGGGTCACGCTGTCCTCGCCGGACGGGCCGGTCCCGGAGTTCCTGCTGCACATCGAGGGGGAGCGGGCGTGGTTCCGCTGGAGCGACGAGCCGTTCGAGGGGGAGCCAGTCGATGAGGTCGAGGTGGGAAGGGGCAGCGAGGCTGCAAGGGGCGGCGGTGCCGCCGAGGTAGCGGGCGTTGTCACCCCGGGCGGCAGACCCGCCCCGGACGCCGCCCTCGACGCCGGCCCCACTCCCGGCGACCGCTGAACTCTCGGCGACCGCAGCTCCCCGGCGAACACCGCCCCCTCCCGGGAACCACTGCCGCCCGGCGACCACTGCCCCCTCGGGGGAACTACCCCTCCGGGGAACTACCCCCGGGCGGCCACCGCCCCTCCTGCCACCCGCTACCCCACCCGCTCGCCGAGCAGCCCCTCAGCCTCCGCCAGGATCTCCGTCACCCGCACGCCGAAATCGGCGTCGCAGGGATGCGGGCGTCCGCTCCCGGCGGCCAGGATCAGGGCGTCGGCGGCCCGGAGCAGGGGTGGGACCGCGCCCTCGGAGCCGCCGGGGAGCCGGGCCACCCCGGCCGCGCCCCGCAGTTCCACCTCGGTGCCCCCGGCGGCGGGCGGTGCCGTGAGGCTCAGCGTGAGGGTGCTCGACGCGCCGCCCGCGTGGTCGAGGACGAGATGCACGGTGTCACCGGGGCCGTGCGCGGCGGCGGCCACCCGCAGGGCGTCGCCCAGCACCGGCAGCAGCACGGACAGGGCGTGCGGTCCCACGTCCCACAGGGCGCCCTTCTCCCGCCGCCACGCCGACGCGGCGAACGGGCTGTCGCCGGTGGTGAACACGGACCCGAGCCACTGGGCCCGTGCCGTGAACCAGCCGTCCGTGGCGGCCTGTTCGGCGATCCACGCCTCGGTCTCGGTCTGGAACCGGGCGGTGAAGAAGATCACGGACGCCACCCGGGCCTCGCGCGCCGCCTCCGCCACCGCCCGGGCCTCGTCCACGGTCGCCGCGAGCGGCTTGTCGAGCAGCAGATGACGGCCCGCCCGCGCGGCCCGCACCGCCAGTTCGGCCTGCACCCCGGGCGGCAGGGCCACGGCGACGGCGTCCACGTCGGCGAGGAGCGTGTCCACGTCGTCGTAGGCCCGTACCCCGTGTCGGCCGGCCAGTTCCTTCGTGGCGTCCGGGCGCCTGCCCCATACGCCGACGAAGTCCAGCCCGTGGTGCTCGTCGAGTGCGGGCGCGTGGGCGAGCTGTGCCCACGGGCCGGTTCCGAGCAGTCCGATGCGCATACCGCCGCCTCTCCTGTGCCGATGTGCCGAGCCCCGAACGGCCGGGTCCGCGGCCAGAGGGAGCGTGTCACACGGACGGTCGATCCGCGAAGCCCGATTCCGTTTCCGATCGGCTGCGGCCGAGGCCGTATTCGGCCAATGAGGCGGCACACACCCCCCGGGATGAATGCTTCGCCACCATCCGGGCATACGCAGCACAAACCTGTGAGACCCGAGATTTTTTCCGAGAGATCCAAAAAATCTCAGAGAGATCCGAGAAATCGGACGGACCAAACAGCCCCGACAGACCCGATATGCCCGAAAGATCAGACAGAATCGATTGTTCAGACAGACCCAACAGGCCCAGGAGATCCAAGAGATCTCAGGGTTCGAGAGAGAGGACGTCTCGTGACGGTGCCGGACCCGAAGGCCGTCAGAGAGCTGCTGACCCGCTATGCGGCGCTGCGCATCGCCCAGTCGGAGCGGGAACGACTCGCCGTGACCCGGGAGTTGACGGACGTGAGCCGTCTGCTATGCGAACTGATGGACACCGCCGAGGTGCCGGAGGCCATCGCCAGGGCGGATGTGCTGCTGTCGGCGGTGCCGGGCGCACGCCGGGCCCCCGCGGGGGGCGACGCCGTGCCGATCGCCGTATGACGGCAGGTAGGAAGGCGCATATGACGGCATGACGGAAGACCATGGGGCCGGGGCCGACGGCAGGACAGGGCCGTCGGCCGCCCGGCGGGTGGCCGGATCAGCGCACCCGGGTGTCCGCACCCCGCACCGGCTGCGGAAAACGCGCCGGACGCGCCAGCCATTCGGCGATGGTGCGGGCGATGGGCTGTCCCGTGTCCACCTCCACGAAGCCGAACTGCCCGGACTGATTGCACTCCAGGAACCACCAGGTGCCGTCCCCGTCCTCCGCGAAATCGAAGGCGCCGTACGACAGTTCCGCCTCCCTCAGATAGGCGCGGACGCCCTCGGCGATGCGCGGCGGCACCCGGGTCTCCTGCCAGGGCCCGGTGGACGGGGCGAACCGGACGTCGACCTCGTCCGGGTCGGCGTCGGACGCGGTGGGCTTGCGGGCCGCCAGCATCCGCTCGCCCACCACGGTCAGCCGGATGTCCGCCCGCTTGGTGACCCGCCGTTGCAGCAGCGTCGGCCCGTAGGCCACGGCGGCGAAGTCGGTGCCGGGCGCCACCCGGCTGGTCGGCACCGCGCGCGGCGGCTCCTGCGGATGGGCGCCCGAGACCGGTTTGACCACCAGATCCGGGAACCGGTCCGCGAAATCGCGGGCGGCCTGCGGAAACGTGGTGATCAGGGTGGCGGGCACGGGCAGCCCGGTGCGCTGGGCGAGCCGCAGCTGCCATGGCTTGTGCCGGGCCCGGCAGGCCGCGTCCGGATCGTTCATCCAGCGCGCGTCCAACGAGCGCAGCATGCCGTACAGCGCCTGCGCGGACTCCTCGGTCAGCCACTCGGAGGGCTCGGGCACCCGGGTGGCCGGGGTGCCCGGCCTGCGTACCCAGATGGATCTGAGCCCGTCCATGCTCACCAGCCGTCCCGCGGACCACAGGTGCCCGCGGAAGGCGCCGTGCACATACTCGCCCGAGAGGGCCACCCCGCCGGTCAGGTCGGCGGGGTCGATGCGCACCACAGGCACCCCCGAGGCGTTCAGATGGACGACCACCATGTCGGCCGTCACATCCTGCTCGGAGGTCAGGATCAGCACGGTCATCTGTCTAGGGTCCGTGGGTCAGTCGTCGAAGTGCGTCTTGGAACCCGCGGTGGAGGTCGTCGTCCCCAATTCTCTGAGCAGTGCCAGATCTGAGGCGGCGATCCGGCCATCCATGAGTACGTTCAACTGCTGTCCGGAGTCGTAGGCGTACGGAGTGGTGACGTCCAACTCCGCAGCCGGCCGTGCGTAGTTGAGCGTGAACGGTTGCATCGTCTCTCCCTCGTCGGTGCCGCTCCGAGCAAGCTGTCGGCAGGCCGCGTCATTGCTGCGCCCATGGATCTTGTGGGCCCCATGCACTTATACGAATCGAACGGGTGAATGGTTTCCTTACGCTCCGTAGTCACAGGCGAGTTGAGGCGCTCTGAACCTGAGACGGTCGGGAGGGCCAATCGGTTGATCCGCGGACGACTTGTGTGGTCGCTGTGTGGTCCGGATCTCAGACGGGATCGCCCGGCCGGGCGACCTCCGCCCGCCCCCGCACGGTGCGCAGGGCGAGCAGGAGGACACCGATGTCATCGAGGTACACGGGATCGGGCAACAGGTCGGCGGGGAGTACGAAATACAGGACCGCGCCCCAGAAGACCCAGCGTGGACCGGTCGGGAGCCCCGCCCGGCGCAACCCCCGCCGCGCCCGCACCAGCCGTACCAGGAGCCCCACGGCGGCGGCCAGCACCAGCGCGGCGAACACCAGGACGACGGCGATGAGCACCATGGTGGTCGTCTCCATGGGGTCCCCCTCGATCAGGTTCGGTCCCACTCGATCCCAGTCGGTCTCACTTGGTCCTACCCGCTCCTTCTCGGTCTTGCTCCGGTCCTACTCAGTCCCACTCGGTCTCACTCGGTCCTGCTCGGTCTTTCTCGATCCCCGTGCCGCAATGCGTTCGCACTCCATGAATTCCCGCAAACGCGGGTCATATTGCTGCTTCGCGGCACAAGTCACACGGGAGGCCGTAGGCGGAAGCCTTTGTTCCGGGTCAAGAGAGTGTCTTGTCGCCGCTCATCTTGTTCCCCCTCGATAAGAAGGGCCTGTGTGCCACGCGGGCGTGTGCCCCGCGGGTGGGACCGGGGGACACGCCGTCGGCGCCGGTGCCGGGGTCGGTGCGGCGGCCGGGGAGTCGGAGCCGGCCGAAGGTCTGGGTCAGCTGGCGCAGCGGGGAGGGCGCCGTTTCGGCGGGCCGTGCCGGCCCGGACAGGTCGCCGTAGGTCTCGCGGTAGGCGGCCAGCGCCTCATGGGCGGAGTCGGCGGCCTCCCGGTACAGATCGCGGGACGTGGTCATCGCCTCCAGCGCCTCCACGTACATCGCCACCAGCCGCCGCTCCCGGTCCAGCTCCTCCTCCACGGTGAGCAGCTGCCAGTCGTCGCGCAGGGCGGTCAGCAGCGGCTCGGCGTCGTCGGGCAGCCAGCGGAACAGCGCGGCGAACCGGGTCACCGTACTGATCAGCTCCGCCGGTTGTGAGCCGTCGAGGAACACCGAGCGCACGGTGAAGCCCTCGGCGGTGTACCCGGGCGGGGCGGGGACGCCCGGCAGCACGACGGCGCCGCCGCGCGGCACCTCCACGCCGGCCTCGCGCAGCGCCCAGTTCACGGGCCTGAGCTGCTGCGGCGCCGCGCGATGCTCGACCACCCGGTGCCGCAGCCCCGGCGGCAGCACGGCGGCCAGGGGTCGGAGGCCGCGCTCGTCGACGGTCATCGCCTCGTGGACGACGACATGGATCGTCCAGGGGTCGTGCGCGGCGGCCTTGAGCACCTGCCGCAGGTCGCGCTCCTCCTCCGACGGCAGCGGATTGATCTCCCGCAGCCGCAGTTCCGTACCGCAGTCATGGGCCCAGGCGTCGTCGTCCTCCGGCCAGAACAGGGTTGCGGGGGAGGGCCAGTGCAGCTCCCAGGCGGCCTCGGCCTCGGCCACCAGCGTCCACCGGCCGGTGTCGTCGAGGGTGAGCCGGGACCGGACGGTGACGGGGCCGTCCACCCGCCAGCGGGCCTCGACGACGAGCGGGCCGCCGCCGGTACCCGACTCGGGCAGTTCGTAGAAGTCGTCCAGGGCGCCGGAGTCCTTGCGCAGGCGCAGGGTGCGCCGCAGGACGTCCGCCGCGTCGGAGCCGGCGTACCGACCGCGGGCCAGCCACACGGTCGGGGAGATCGAGGAGGAACTGGGCATGTGTCCATCGGTCAGAAGAGGCCAAGCAGTGCGATCAGCCAGTATCGCCGCACTCCTTGTGAAACATCGACCGGAACCGGCCCTGGTATGCACGAATGCCTGCCCGGAGTGATCAGGAACACACCGCGCGCCGCACACGGGGAGTGCGCGGCGCGTACGGGGCGCACTTTCCGCGCCACAGGTGACCATCGCGCACCCGTGGTCCCGGACGTACCGTCTCACCACAATCACGTGGACGAGCGGAACCGCCCTCCATCCGCATTGGGGCGGTTCCGCTCGCCTTCGGTCCTTCGTGCTGCCACCGGGTTGACGTGATGTCACCGGGTCGTCGAGTCGCCACCGGTCCGTCGAACTGCCGTCGGTTCGTCGAGTCGCCACCGGTCCGTCGCGTCGCCGTCGGTCCGTCGCGCGCCGGGTACGGGGCGCGCGTGAGGGAGCAGGCCGCCGAGGCCGAGGGGACCCGTCAGGGATCAGGCGCCGCTCTCCCGGAGCATGTCCTCGCGCTCGACGATCTTCACCCGCTCGCGGCCCTGCGGCTCGCCCAGCGCCTTCTCGGCGGCGTCGAGCCGGTGCCAGCCCTCCCACGTGGTGAAGCGGACCTCGCGCCCGGCGAGGAAGGCGGACACGGCCTCCGGCTCCGGCGCCGACGGGGTGTGCAGCCGGTCATGGGCGTGGTCGTCCAGCAGGTTGGCGACCGTCTCGTTGGCGTCGCCCTTGGTGTGCCCGATCAGGCCGACCGGACCGCGCCGGATCCAGCCCGTGACGTACACCGACCGCAGGTGCGCCCCGCTCTCCTCGATGACCCGGCCGCCCTCGTCGGGGACGGTGCCCGAGTCGATGTCCCAGGGCAGCTTGGGCAGCTTGTCGGAGAGGTAGCCGACCGCCCGGTAGACCGCGCTGACGTCCCAGTCCTTGAACTCGCCGGTGCCCTTGACGTTTCCGGTGCCGTCGAGCGCGGTGCGCTCGGTGCGCAGGCCGACGACCTTGCCGTCCGCGCCGAGGATCTCCGTGGGGGACTCGAAGAAGTGCAGGAAGAGCTTGTGCGGCCGGTCGCCGACATCGCGGATCGCCCAGTTCTCCAGCGTCTTGGCGACCATGTCGGCCTGCTTGTTGCCGCGCCGGGTCTCGATCGAGCCCGCGTCGTAGTCGATGTCCTCGGGGTCGACGATGACCTCGATGGTGGGGGAGTGGTCCAGCTCCCGCAGCTCCATCGGGCTGAACTTGGCCTGCGCGGGCCCGCGCCGCCCGAAGACGTGCACCTCCAGCGCCTTGTTGGCCTTCAGGCCCTCGTACACGTTGGCCGGGATCTCGGTCGGCAGCAGTTCGTCCCCGGTCTTGGCCAGCACACGGGCGATGTCCAGCGCCACGTTGCCGACGCCGAGCACGGCGACCTTCTCCGCCTCCAGCGGCCAGGTGCGCGGCACGTCCGGGTGCCCGTCGTACCAGGACACGAAGTCCGCGGCGCCGTAGGAGCCGTCCAGGTCCGTCCCCGGGACGGACAGCGCGCGGTCGGCCATCGCGCCGGTCGAGAAGATCACGCCGTCGTAGAACGAGCGCAGGTCGTCCAGGCTGATGTCGGTCGGGTACTCGACATTGCCGAAGAGCCGGATCTGCGGTTTGTCCAGCACCTGGTGCAGGGCGGTGATGATGCCCTTGATCCGGGGGTGGTCGGGGGCGACGCCGTAGCGGATCAGTCCGAACGGGGCCGGCATGCGCTCGAAGATGTCGATGGACACACCGGGCTCGGTGGCCACGTCGGACTTGAGCAGTGCATCGGCGGCGTAGATACCGGCGGGACCGGCTCCGACGATGGCTACCCGCAGGGGGCGGGGCATGATCAGGTTCCCTTCGAGCGGTGATGGACGACTCGAACGGGAAGCCTAAACTAAGGCAAGCCTAAGTTGGTACGCGGGTCCGGCCTATGGACTCATAAGGCGACCTTATGACCTCTCCTTCGCCAGGTTATATGGCCTCCGTGCGGCGGCCGGGAGCGGGGCCCGGCCGGGCGTGACCAGTGATCAGGATGATCGTTCATTCCGTTCGGGGGGCCGGAATCCGGCGCCCCGGACGCTGTCACGCGAACCCGGAACGGAGGCACGGTCGGTGGCCGGCTGGATCACCGTCGGACTCGGAGCGGTCGCCGCGATGTGCCCGCTGTCACCCGGCACCGGAGCGGCCGTGACGGCCGACCCCGAGACCGGTGCGGCGCGTGTGGTCGTCTGCGCGCCGGACGTCTGGGTCGAGATCGGCGCCGAGGCGCAGACTCCCGGACCCCCCGAGGCGCCCGAATCACCCGAACCCCCCGAGGCGCCCGAAGTCCGTACGCCGCCGCTGCCGGAGGCGCCGCCGCCACCCCGTACGGCACCGGCGGAACGTTCCGCCCAGGCGCCCCCCGCCGCACCCGCCGCCGTGCCCGCAGCACCGGCACCGGCCGCGGCACCCCCGCGAACACCCCCGCCACCCCCCGCGCCGGAGCGACCCGCGCCCCCACCGCAGGCGGCCCCCACCCCGCCGGACACCGCCCCCGGCACCCCGGACGACGGCTTCCGGTGGGTGCCCCGGAACCGTTACCGCCCCGCGGCCGGTGACCGCCCCGTCAACGGCGATCTGTCCGTCGTGACCACCACGACCGTCGTCACCGTCCCCGCCATCCTCGCCGCTGCGGCCCTGCGCCCCGGATCGCGCCGCCGCCGCGGCTGACCCACCCCCGAGCGACACCTCCTGGAGCCCCCCTGTGCCGGAATGGCTGATCTACACCCTTGCCGCCGTCCTGGTCTGCGCGTTCGTCGTCGCGGGGGCCCCCCGCGGGGCGAGCCCGGGGGGCGCGCGCCCGGGCGCCCCCCCCCCGCGGGTCGTGGCGGATGCCGGAGGAGGTGACGGTCGGTTCCAGTGGGCGGCGGTC